>JBGTIE010000024.1:0-3508 GCA_041745855.1 Lysobacterales bacterium
CGGCCAGGGCTGGCGGGCAAGTTCCAGGATCAGTTCCGGGCCAACGCCGGCGGGTTCGCCGACGGTAACCGCGATGCGCGGGAGCACGTGGGCGGTCACTTACATCCGGTACTCGACAAAGGCCTCGTCGCGCAGGCGGCGGGCCCACAGTTCGGTCTCCTCGCCGAGCTTGCTGTTGCGGATCGCCATGATTGCTTCCTGGCGCTGACGGTCGAGCGTGGCGTCGTACACGCGGCGCTCGAGCACCTGCATGATGTGCCAGCCGAAGGGGCTGCGGAACGGCTCGCTGATCTCGTCAATCCCGAGGCTGTTCATCACCTGTTCGAAGGCGGGGACGAAATTGCCGGGGCCGTTCCAGCCCAGTTCGCCACCCTCCAGCGCCGACTGCGGATCCTGCGAGACGGCCTTTGCAACGGCAGCGAAATCCTCGCCGTCGAGGATCCGTTCCCGGATCCTGATCAGCTGCTGCCGCGCATTGTCGTCATCGAGGATGGCGTTGGTGGTGAGCAGGATGTGCCGCGCGAGTGTCTGGTTTTCCATGATCGCTTCACCGCCACGCTGGTCATCGAGGCGGATCAGGTGAAAGCCGCTGGCGTTGCGGATCGGGTCGGATACCTGGCCTTTGTTGAGACCGGGCGCCACGTCGGCAAACAGGCTCGGCAACTCGCCGCCCTTGCGCCAGCCGAGGCTGCCGCCTTCGAGGGCCTGCTGGCCGTTGGAGTAGGCCACCGCGAGCTGGGCAAAATCCTCGCCCTGACCGATCCGGGCGGCGATGTCCCGGATCTGCTCATCGGCAGCGCTGATCTGGTCCTGGGGCGCGTTGGCCGGTACGGCGATCAGGATATGGGACAGCAGATACTCCTGGCGGAGGCTCGCCTGGCCGACCTGCCTCGCCATGTAAGCCTCCAGCTCGGCGGGTGAAACGGAGATGCGCTGTAAAACATCCCGCTGGCGCAGCTGGTCAATCGCGATCTGCTCGCGGAGCTCCCGCCGGTACTGCGTGTAGTCGACGCCCTCCCGCGCGAGCATGGCCGGCAGTTCGGCCAGGGGCAGATTGTTGCGCTGGGCGATGGTGTTGAGCGCGTTGTTCAGCTGCTCGTCCGAAACCCGGATCCCCAGCCGGTCGGCCCGCTGCAGCTGCAGCTGCTGGATGATCAGGCGATCGAGGATCTGGCGCTGCAGGATCTGGGCGGGCGGCAGCTGCGTACCCTGGGCCTGGAGGCGGGCGACGATCTCGGCGGTTTCGCTCTGCAGTTCGCTCTTCAAAACGACGCCGTCATTGACGACGGCGACGATGCCGTCCAGCAGTTGCCCGCTCCCGCTCAGCTCGCGGGTCTGGGCGTGAACGGCGGCCGGTGGCAGCGCGAGCGCAACGCCAAGGATCAGTACCGGGAGACCGGCCCAGCGGGCCGGCCGGCAATATTGCTGCGTCATGACGGGCCGTGGATTCAGTAACTGTCGAAGCGATCGTAGCCGAGAATACCACGATCGAGCAGCCGTTCCGCCGGGCTGCCGCTGCTGCCGAAGCCCTTCAGCAACAGCTGCACATTCACCGAGGAATCGAGATCTCCCTCGCGGCTGGTCAGGTTTCTCCGGGCGATGAGGCGGACGCCCCAGCAGCAGGTGGAATACTCGAGGCCCACAAAGCGCTCCAGTACCTGCCGGTCCAGGAGCGAGTAGTCGAAGCGCCCGACGATGCTCAGGTTGTCTGTCAGCGGCCAGGCGCCGGCGATGTCGATCTCCCGCAGGCTGTCGCGGCGATAGCGGTAGGAGAAGTTCAGGACCCGGTAGTCGTCCGGCCGGTACAGCAGCCGGGCTTCGCCGAGCTGCGTGACCCGTTCCTCCGAATCCCACTGGTAGCCCAGCTGCACGTTCCAGCGGTCGTTGATGTTCATGCCCAGCTCGGCGATGTAATCCGAGGCGCTGTCCTCGCTGGGGAGTTCTCCCGGCAGTACCACATCCCGGGAACTGAAGTACTGGGTTTCGCCGATGGTGGCGGTCAGGAACTGCGAGCCGTCCCGCGCCCGGATCAGCCGCGTGGTGAGGCCAATGCTGAGCTGGTTGGTATCGCTCAGCCGGTCCAGCCCCACGTAGCGGTTCCTGCGGAAAAGCTGTACCAGGTTGAAATCCGGCTCGATGGTGTCGAAGACCGGCAGATCGGACTGGTCCCGGAAGGGGATCTGGACGTACTGCACGCGGGGCTCGAGGGTCTGCAGCCACTTGCTACCGGCACCCCAGGAGCGTTCGAGCACCGTGCGCAGGTCCACGCTGTAGATCGGTGCCGTGCGGCTCGGCGTGTCATCGGCCCCGGGCCCGGTATTCCGCAGGTTGTAAGCCGTGTAGTCCAGCGCCATGGATGGCGCGAGAAAAAACGGTCCCAGCTGCAGCGGCAGCGTCAGTTCAGGATTGAAGTGGGCGCGCAGCCCGGTGACGCCCTCATCGCGGTCGAAGTACGTGACCTCCGACTGCACGCCGAACTCCAGCCCGAGGGGCGCGCCGGGCCAGAAGCCGCCGACCAGCAGTTCGGGCAGCCGCCGGTAGGGCTCGTCCTCCGCAAGTATCGCCTCGTTCAGCGTCTCGTAGTCCTCGACCCGCAGGCGGGCGCGCCACACGTCATTGAAGAACTCGAGCTCGCCCCGCCGCCGGAGGTGGGTCTGGCTGGTGTTGGAAAGGCCGCGGGTGAGATCCTCGAAGTAGGCACCGTCCGACACGTCAGTCACGTCTACCGTGCCGCGCCAGCGACCGGGCAGCAGCGACTGGTTGAACCAGGACACAAAGCTGCGGTTGTCACCCGTGACGTCGTCATCGGGCAGGAACTCGCCGGCCAGCACACCCCCGCTGCCACCGGCCAGGTAGCGGAACTCGGCGCGCGCCTGCACGCCCCGCTTCGACATGTAGTAGGGCGCGAAGGTGGCGTCGTAGTTCGGCGCCAGGTTGAAGTAGTAGGGCTGCAGGTACTCGAGTCCCCGCTGGTCGCTGTTGCCGACGTCCGGCAGCAGCAGGCCGGATTTCCGGCGGCCATCCACCGGGTAGGTGAGGTACGGCACGTAGGCGATGGGCACGCCCTTGAACTCCAGGCGGGCATTGCGCGCCGTCGCGACCCCGGTTTCTCGGTCGACGGTTAGCTTGCCCGCCCGCAGCAGCCAGTCGTCCTCGCCCCGTGCGCAGGTCGTGTACGTGACGTCCTCGAAGGACAGGATCTGCCCGGCCTCCAGTGAGAGAGTGCCGGCGGAACCCCGGGCAGGGACGCTCAGCAGGTCGAACTCCGTCCCGTCCATGCGGAACAGGCCCGTGTTGCTGTTGTACCGGGCCGCGTCGGCGCGCACCGCAAGCTTCGGATCACGGAGCTCGACGTTGCCGGCGATGGAAAACTCCCCGGTATCGGGTTCAAAGCGGGCCGAATCGGCGCCCAGCCGGGTCTCCCCGCGCCGGAGGAGCAGGCGCTGGTCGAAGATCACCGGGCCATCGAGGTTCAGTTCGACCGCACTGGTGGTGACCTCAATCCGGC
>JBGTIE010000025.1:0-9378 GCA_041745855.1 Lysobacterales bacterium
CACGGCACGTGTTCGGGTTGCTGCTGGCCGAGGCAGTCGTTCTGGCACTGGCGGGCATCGTGCTGGCACTGGCATTGTTCTACCTGGCCATCGCGCTCGCCGCTCCGCTGGCACAGGCGGAGTTCGGTCTGAGCCTGTCGATGAGCGCACCGACCGCGCGAGAATGGGCCCTGCTGGGCATGGTGCTGCTGGCCGCGGTGATTGCCGGCCTGCTGCCCGCCATCGCGGCTTACCGACGTTCACTCAGCGATGGTCTGTCCCTGAGACTCTAGATCCGCCGGCAAGCGCTGGCAAAGGAATGCACTCGTGATCCCTGTCCGTACCCCACGTCTGGCCTTGTCGATGCTATTGGTTGGCGTGCTTTGCACCACGGCCTGCCATTCCGAGCCGGCCCCGCAGGTCGCGCCAGCCACCGGCGACAGTACGTCAGTCACCCCGCCAAAGGCGACTACGGATGGCGTGCGCGAACTGGACTGGCTCGAGCTGATGCCAGCCGAAGAACTCGAAGCCCTGCAGAACGCGCCGGTGGTCCAGCACGACGGCAATTTCACGCCGTTGCAGCAGGGCTCCTTCACCACCGTGCCGGAAATGAACGGCATTGTGGGCAAGATCCCTGGCTATATCGTGCCGGTCGATACCGACGCCGAGGGTCGCCTGACCGAGTTCTTCCTGGTCCCCTACTTCGGTGCCTGCATCCACGTCCCGCCTCCACCTCCCAACCAGATCATCCACGGTCGACTCAGCACCCCGATCGCGATGACCGACATCTACGCCGCCTACTGGATCGAGGGCACGCTGAAAACCGAGCATTTCGAGAACGACGTCGCCGCCACCGCCTACATCATGAACGTGGACAAGGTGTATCTGTGGGAGTGAGCGGCCACATCCAGGGAGATATTTTTATCGGCGCCAGTCGGTCTCCACAAACCCTTCGAGTGCAGAGCCGCAGGCCCGCCGACCCAGCACACGTGTGTTCTGGCGCACCGAACTGACGCGGTCGAAGGCGCATTGTCAGCATTGTTTCTCGATCCGGAGTGCCATAAGCAGTGTCACTCCCGTCCCCGCTTGCAACCACAGGTACCGCCCCCTTCCATGCAGGCGGTCCGGTCGCACCGCCTCACGCGCCGGGCACAGCACCTGCCTGACTGGAAAGGCATCAATGGATCAAACGACCGTGCCCACCTCGGAACAACTCGCGATTGCGGCGTTGAATGCACTCGCTGATGGACTTTGGGTGGCTGCCGCCGACGGGACTTTGGTGCTGCGCAATCATGCGGCCATGGGGCTGGAGCAGTCGACCTGGCACTGTGTCGGGTCGACGAGATCACCGCCAGAGATGCTGCGCGATTCCGGCCTGGCCAAGGCCGTGCACGCGCGTGGGCGATGGTCGGCCGAGTGCGATCTGATCGATGCAAATGCGGGTGATCGCAAGATTCTGGTCGAAATTACGCCGCTGCTCGGATCTGCTCGTGAGTCCTTCGGTCTGGTTCTGCGCACGCGCGATGTGAGCGACGAGCACCATCGCGAGGATGTCCTGCAAGCCCGCAACCTCGAGCTTGAACGGGCCTATGCACAGCTGGCGCAGTTGCAAGGGCAGTTGCTGCACGCGGAGAAAATGGCATCTCTCGGAAAGTTGGCGGCAGGCGTCGCTCACGAGATCAACAATCCTGCGGCCTTCGTCCGTTCCAATCTGCACACCCTGCAGCAGTATTTTCGGGACCTGTTCCGCGCGGTCGATGCGCGCGAAGGTCCGCCGGAGCGTGAACCACTGGTCGTCGGCGTCAACGAGGCCGGCAAGCAACCCACTGATCTTGCATTCCTGCGTGAGGACACCCCGGCACTGATTGCCGAGTCGCAAGCGGGCATCGACCGCATCTGCAGGATCGTGTCGGATCTGGGTGAGTTCGCACAGGCAGGCCGATCCCACGAGGACTGGCGGCTTGCAGATATTCATGAGGGACTCCGAGTCACCTTGAAGCTGGCGGAAGCAGAACTGCATCGCGATCGCATCGACGTGCAGATGGGTATCGGCCAGCTGCCCCAGATTGAATGCTTGCCCGCCCAGCTCAATCAGGTATTCCTCGATATCCTGGTCAATGCCGCGCAATCGATCGATGGCCGCGGCCTGATTGAGATCCACACCGAGGCCGTGGACGGGCAAGTCTGCGTCAGCGTGATCGACGACGGCTGCGGAATCCCTGCCGCCGTTCTGCCGCGCGTATTCGATCCCTTCTTTACCACCAGGGATATCGGCGCGACGGGGCTCGGTCTGACCGTGGCTTACGGCATCGTTCAGCGCCATCATGGGCGTATCGAAGTGCAGAGCAAATCGGGCCAGGGAACGTGCGTCAAGGTCTGGTTACCGATTGCGCAGCCATTCGAGGAAAAGGGTGAGTCATGACCGCGTCTGTTGCTCCGAAAGAATCCGAGCCGATTGCCCCACCCGTGCCGCATGTGGCACTGAGCCGCTTCGTCGTTGCCAACGGCATGGAAGATGCGGTCAAGCAGGCATTCCTGAAGCGCCCGCATCTGGTCGACAATGCGGTCGGCTTCCTGCGCATGGACGTCCTGAGTCCGCTCGACCGACCCCAGGAAATCTGGCTGATCACCTACTGGTCCGACTGCGCGAGCTATGACGCCTGGCACCACAGTCACAGTTATCGTGATTCCCACGCCGGCATCCCCAAGGGTCTGAAACTGGTGCGCGGCGAGACCCAGATCCGCGGGTTCGAACATGTATCAAGCTGAACCCCAGCAGCCACAGAGCATATCTGTCAGCGCGGCGGCCGGCGCAGCGATCCGGCGCCAACGCGATGAGCTCGCCGAAGCTCTGGTGAGCCTGGAGTTCGATCAGAATCCGAAACTGGTCGAGCGTTATGGTCAGGCGGGACGCGAGAAATCGCTGCAGGATTCGGCCTTTCATCTCGACTATCTGGCAGCGGCCCTGAGCTTCGACTGCCCCGCCCTGTTTGTCGACTATGTGGCCTGGACCAAGATCGTATTGACGCAGCGCAAGGTGCGTGCGGACGACCTGGACTTTCATCTGCAATGTACGGCCGAGATCCTGCGGCGCGAACTGGTCGGCGCCAGCGGTGAACTGGCTGCGGACTATGTGGACGCCGCTCGTCTGGAAATGCCACGGATGCCCGAAACGCTGGCGAGCGCGCCGGACGCCGACGGATCCCTTTCAGTCCTGGCGCAAGCCTTCTTTGAGGCCGTGACTCGGGGCGAGCGGCAGACGGCCAGCCGTTTGGTGCTGGAGGCAGTGGCCGCCGGCACGTCGGTCCGCGACATCTATCTGAGCGTTTTTCAAGCCAGCCAGTATCAGGTCGGCAGCGCGTGGCAAAGCAACCGAATCAGCGTCGCGCACGAACATTATTCGACAGCGGCAACAGTCATGATCATGTCGCAGCTGTATCCACATATTTACGCCACGGCCAAAAAAGATCTGCGCATGGTCGCGGTCAGCGTAAGTGGCGACCAACACGACCTGGGCGCCCGCATGCTGGCGGACTTTTTTGAGCTCGATGGATGGGAGAGCTATTACACCGGCGCGAACACACCGCATGCCAGCGTGTTGCAAACGCTGCTCGAGCGGCGCTGCGACCTGCTGGCAGTGTCGGCCACGATCGCAACCAACCTTTTCGCGGTCAGAGATCTGATCACGATGGTCCGCAGTCACCCACGATGCGTGGACGTCAAGATCCTGGTGGGCGGCATGCCGTTCATTCGTTATCCGCAGTTGAGTGAGGCCGTGGGTGCCGATGGGACCGCGGTCGATGCAACTGAGGCGGTGACGCTGGCCCATTCAATGCTTGGTGCGAGGGAAGTCCCAACGAGCGTCGATTGAGCGGCAGCCAACGCCATCGATAGACAGCCATCGCCAAAACGTTTACTGCGCAACCGGCCCGAGTGCAACTCGGGGTTCCATGGCGCCGGTCGCTCCTGTCGGAACCCCGAGTTGTACTCGGGCAAAGACACCGGTGACGCCTTGAACCGCATTTCCCTGCTGACCACCATCGGTAAAAAGCGGTTGCTGCGCAACCAGCCCGAGTGCAACTCGGGGTTCCATGGCCTCGACCGCCCTCGTCGGAACCCCGAGTTGTACTCGGGCAAAGACAGCGGTGACGCCGCCAACTGCATCCCCGGAGTGACCACCATCGCCGAAACGGTTGCTGCGCAACCAGCCCGAGTGCAACTCGGGGTTCCATTGTGGGCCGGTCGCCATACGCTTGCGAATGGTCGTAGCATCGGCTACCCCACCAAAGAGCATCCGCCATGGACTTCGACAATCGTCTGCGTCGCACCTTGAGGAGTCTGGATCGCTTTCCCGCCAGCCTGCGTGGCTGGCTGCGGACCAAGGCGATTGGCCGGACGATCCACTTCGTTGGTACCGCCGGGCTGGGCATCGACGAGCTCAGCGCCGAGCGGGCGGTGATCAGCGTCGTCAACCGGCGGCGGGTGCAGAATCACATCGGTACCGTACATGCCGCGGCGATGGCGCTGGTGGCCGAAACCGCCAGTGGGCTTGCGCTGGGTATGCATCTGCATGACGGTGCAGTACCGGTGATCAAGCGGATGAGCATCAACTATGTGCGGCGGGCCAAGGGCGATCTGCGCGCGGTGGCCCAGCTTACGCCGGAACAGCAGCGCAGCCTGCAGAACGACGAGCGCGGCGAATTGCAGGTCGCGGTCAGCGTCTGTGATTCCGAAGGGGCCGAGCCGATCCAGTGCGAGATGCTCTGGGCGTGGACGCCGAGGCGGAGCTGATTCGGTCATCAAGACTTCTGGGCGGTCGGGTGCCATCAGCGATCACTGCCCGAGTCGGGAGTCGGGAGTCGGGAGTCGGGATGCGGCGCTCTACTTTGGACTGCGGAGCTCCGCGCCGCTTTGGATGCTCTTCCCGGATCCGGCCAAACTTGTCGCTCGCCCAACGGCGGCGAAACAACCGTTCCAGGGGCAAATCTGCCGCAGATATGGCGCCGCGCGGCACCGGCCTGCCAGAAGCATCCAAAGCGATGCCGAGCATCGCACTCCAAGGAGTGCTGCGCACTCAGGAGGCACCACGCTGCCTTGCGCTACGGCGCTCCATTTTGGACTGCGGCGCTCCGCGCCGCTTTGGATGCTCTTCCCGGATCCGGCCAAACTTGTCGCTCGCCCAACAACGGCGAAACAACCGTTCCAGGGGCAAATCTGCCGCAGATATGGCGCCGCGCGGCACCGGCCTGCCAGAAGCATCCAATGTGATGCGGAGCATCGCACTCCAAGGAGTGCTGCGCACTCAGGACGGGGCGCGCTATCGTAAGTGCCGTTAGCTTCATTCGCACTGCCGGAGCATTTGATGTCAACGCCAACCCGCACTGCCCTCATCACCGGCGCCTCGGCTGGGATCGGCGCCTGTTTCGCACGTCAACTGGCCGCTGCAGGCTGGCATCTGGTCCTCACCGCACGTCGCCTCGATCGCCTGGAAACATTGGCCGGCGAACTCGCCCAGGCGCACGGCGTACAGGCCGAATGCATCGCACTGGACTTCGCCGCGCCCGGGGCGCCGGCGCAGCTGGTCAGAGAGCTGGAACAACGCGGATTGGCCATCGACATGCTGGTCAACAATGCCGGCTTCGGGTTGCCCGGCACCTTTCTAAGCCACGATTGGGCGACGCATGAGGAGTATCTGCGCCTGATGCTCGGCCATCCGACCGAGTTGGCGCACCGCTTGCTGGCCGGCATGCAGGAGCGTAGCTACGGCCGGATCATCAACGTCTCCAGCGTCGCCGGGCTGGTTCCCGGCACCGCCGGCCACACGCTGTACTCAGCGACCAAAAGCTATCTGGTCAAGCTGTCGCAGTCGCTGGCACTGGAGAACCGCGAGCGCGGCATCCACGTCTGCGCGCTGTGCCCCGGCTTCACCTACTCCGAGTTCCACGACGTCAACGGCACCCGGCCACTGGTCAAGGGCATGCCGAAGTGGATGTGGTTGGAAGCCGAGCCAGTCGTGGCCGCCGGCATGCGCGCGGTCGAGCAAGGCCAGGTCATCTGCGTTCCCGGTGCCTGGAACAAGTTCGTCTACATCCTCGTATCGATCCTCCCCGACCGCTGGGCGCTCGCCCTGGTCGACCGCCGATCACGCAGTTTCAGGAAGCGCTAGGAGCAGTTCCAGTGGCCGGTTCCAGTGGCCAGTGAAGCGCAGAACCGATTGATGCGGTTCGCGGAGCTCACCGACATCCTACGCGCACTGCCGCAGCTCTTCCGGGACCTAGTTCGATGCGGTTCGCGAAGCTCACCGACATCTCTCGCGCCTCGCCGGGGCTCTGCGCTGTGCCTGCTCTTCTGGGCCCTGGGCCCTGAGCCCTGAGCCCTGGGCCCTCGCTCCCCCATGACTTGTGGCCCCCTTGATCCAGCCGATATGGTGTTATACATTACTAGCACACCAACTCGACCACTGGAGTACCACATGAATCGTCGAGTCCAACTGGGTCTGATCGTGTCGATGTTGCTGGTGCTGGGTCTTGCAGCGCTGCCGCTGACCGGCTCGCACGGGCACATCGAGTCTGCCGTCGGCGCGCAGCTAGCGCCGGACGCGGAGCATATTGCGCCAGTCGAACACACAGGTGAGGCCCGAACCGGGTCCAGCACGCTGCTGGCCGAGCTGGATATGCCCTTCTTCTCCTTCGCCGGTATCACCAGGGCGCGCCTATGAACATGGACTGGAATGACGCGCTACCGATCTATCGGCAGCTGAAGGAGCGGGTGATCGCGATGATCCTCGACGGCGAGCTCAACGAGGGTGAGGTGATTCCGTCGGTGCGGCAGGTTGCGGTGGAGTTTCGGGTCAATCCGTTGACGGTCTCCAAGGCCTATCAGGAGCTGGTCGACGAATCACTGGTGGAAAAGCGCAGGGGGTTGGGAATGTACGTCAGGGAAGGGGCACGGGACGCGCTGCTGGAACGTGAGCGCGAACATTTCCTGCGCGAGGAGTGGCCGCGCATCATCGAGCGCATCGCGCGGCTGGGTCTGGATCCAGTGCGCCTGCTCGATGCTGCCAAAACTACCGGAGAGAAAGCATGAGCGTCATACGAGCGCGCGGATTGAGCAAGCGCTATGGCAGCAAGGCCGCCCTTGACGGGGTCGATCTGGATGTCCAGCCGGGCCGCATCATCGGTCTGATCGGACCCAACGGCGCCGGCAAGACCACCGCGCTGAAGGCGATCCTGGGCCTGACAACCTTCGATGGCGAACTGGAAGTGCTCGGTCGCGATCCCTTCCGACAGCGCCACGCCTTGATGCATGAGGTCTGTTTCATCGCCGACGTCGCCGTGCTGCCGCGCTGGATCCGCGTTTGCGAACTGATCGAGTATGTCGGCGCGGTGCATCCGCGCTTTGACCGCAAGCATTGCGAGGCGATCCTGGCCAAGACCCAGATCAAGCCCGGCAACCGTATCCGCGAGCTGTCCAAGGGGATGATCGTGCAGGTCCACCTGGCGCTGGTGATGTCCATCGATGCGCGGCTGCTGATCCTGGATGAGCCGACGCTGGGCTTGGACATCCTCTACCGCAAGCGTTTCTACGAGCAACTGCTGAACGACTATTTCGACGGCGAGCGCACAATCCTGATCACTACCCACCAGGTCGAGGAGATCGAGCATCTGCTGACCGATTTGCTGTTCATCCGCGACGGCAGGATCGTGCTGGACCAGACCATGGACGCGGTGGCGGCGAGCTATCACCAGGTCCTGGTGCCGGCCGACCGACTGGCTCAGGCACGCGCGCTCGGACCACTGAGTGAACGGCGGCTGCTCGGCAAGACCGTATGCCTGTACGGCAACACGGACGCTGGGGAGCTGGCCGGACTGGGTGAAATCCATCCGGTGTCGGTAGCCGACCTGTTTGTCGCCTTCATGGAAACGCCCGAAAGCCCGGCCCAGGCAGGAGCAATGCAATGAATGCACTGAAGTACGCGACCCTGCTCAAGCGCGAATACTGGGAGCATCGCGGTTCGCTGAAGTGGACGCCGGTGTGGATCGGTGGCGCGATCCTGCTGATGCTGATCCTGGCCTGGATCACCGGCCAGTCGGTGATCTTCCGCAACGATGGCTCCGAACATCTGGTCGAGGGTGGCCTGAAGGCGCTGGAGCAGCACGCCACCGGCGAACACCTGAAGATGGGCACCGCCGCGATGCTCTACGGCACCGGCGCGGTGTTCTCGATCGCGATGTTCATCGTACTGATCTTCTACTGCCTGGGCGCGCTGTACGACGACCGCCGGGATCGCAGCCTGCTGTTCTGGCGTTCACTGCCGGTGTCGGACCTGGAAACGGTGCTGAGCAAGCTGGTGATGGTGATGATCGCGGTGCCGCTGATCTATTTCGTGGCTATCGTCGCGTTCCAGATCGTGCTGCTGATCGTGACCGGCCTGATGGTTTTGATTCAGGGGGGCAGTCCGGTCAAGCTGTTGTGGGGACCGGTCGAGCCAATGGCCTACTGGCCGCGACTGGCAGTCGCCTTTGCCTTGCAGTCGCTGTGGCTGCTGCCGGTCTACGGCTGGCTGTTGCTGGTGTCCGCCTGGGCCCGGTCCAAACCCTTCCTGTGGGCGGTGCTGGTTCCGGTCGTGCTGGCCGTGCTGGAAGCCTGGTCCAGCCTGACCGCCTCGTTGAAATTGGGTTACAAGTTTGGCGATCTGCTGCTCTCGCGCATCGTGACCGGCTTTGCCCCGCTGAGCTGGAGCTCGAACGACGGTGCCGAATCGATGATGGTCGGCGTGTCGGGCGAGCGCTACAGCACCGAATGGAGCGTGCTGATCGAGCGGCTGGGCACGCTCGAGATGTGGGTCGGCATCGCGATCGGCATCGCCTTCATCGCCGCGGCGATCTGGATGCGCCGTTATCGGGACGATTCGGCGACGACTTAGGCTCGGCGTTCAACCCGTGCCGGCCCCGTGCGCGCCACCTGCGCGGCCAGTTCATTCTGTGGGTTTGTCGAGCAGTTCTGCATACACCGCCAGCGTCTGGCGCTGCAGATCGGCGACGGTCGCAATGGTACTGCGATCGATCCGATGCGCCAGCGGCGGCTGCAACAACTCGACCGCGCGATCGGCCAGTGCGGCCATATCGCCCTCGGCGACCATCCCGGCCGGAAAGCAATCGCGGAGCTGCTCGCCGACGCCGCCCAGCTCCCAGCCCAGTACCGGACGGCCCAGTTGCAGCGCCTCGGCGACGGTACGTCCGAAGCTCTCGGGCCGGCTCGACAATTGCAGGATCAGGTCGCTGCAGGCGTAGATCCGGGCGACGTCCGCGGTTTGCGGCAGCGCCAGCCAGCGACCACTCAGCCCAAGCCGGTCGGCCAGTGCCTCCAGCTCGGTCAGATAGGCATCCCGATCGGCCT
>JBGTIE010000026.1:0-9882 GCA_041745855.1 Lysobacterales bacterium
GTGGCGATCTGGCCGCGGCGCAGGCGGCGCTGGCCGACTACCAGCGCCTGGGCGACAATCCGCGCGCTCAGCTGGCCGAGTTCAAGTACACCCGGATGGGTCGCCACTGCGAGGCGGTGCTGGTCGGCCAGCCGGAACCGGTCGCAAAACCCGAGGGCGCGTTGTTCGAGGCCCCGGTCGTGCTGGACCTGCAGTTGCAACTGGAAGTGGGTAGCCAACCAGTGATCAACGTCGTCGATCTGGATGGTGATGGCCTGCTTGATCTGTATATCAGCGGAGTTGGAGCAAAGCCCGGCACACCCGGTGCGGTGCTGCTCGGTCAGGCCGACGGCAGCTTTGCCATTGTCGACCACCCACTGGCCCAGGTCGATGCGGTCAATGCGGCGGCGTTTGGCGATTTCGACAACGACGGCCTGGTCGATGCCTATCTGGCCCGACGTGGTCCGAATCAGCTCTGGCGACAGACCGCGGCCGGCCAGTGGCAGGAGATCGCCGTAGCCAGCGGCGCCGATGGCGGTGACACGGACAGCATCGACGTACTCTGGCTGGATGCCGATCACGATGGCGATCTGGACCTGTGGCTGCTCAACCGCAATGCGCCGCTCGAACTGCTGAACAGCAACCTCGACGGCAGCTTCCGCCCGCTCGCCGCCGACTACGGTTTAGCCGATCCGACCAGTGCCGGCGAGGGCAGACTGCTGCCGCTGGATCTGGACAACGATCGCGACCTGGACCTGGTCGTGCACCGGACGGGTACAGGCCAGTTGGCCTTTCGCAACGATCGTGGCTGGCAGTACACGCCGGCCACGGGCATGGATGCCCTGCTCCAAACGCCTTTGCTGGCGGCCATCGCCGCCGAGCGCGACGGTGACGGTCGGGTCGCGATCTATGTGCTCGGCCTGCAGGGCCAGTTGCAGCGCTGGCAGGCGCAAACGGACGGCCACTGGCAGGGCAGGGCGTTTGGAGACTTGGGGACGGACGTGCCGCTGCGGCTGGAGTGGCTGGACTTCGACGGTGACGGCCAGCTGGAGCTGTTGCACGCCAGCGCCACCCATCTACGAATCCTTGCTGCCGACACCGATGCGCTCGGTGAGCTGCTGTTCGAGTACCGAAACGAGGCCGCGCCGTGGGTCGCGCTGGCCCGCTACAGCCTCGACGACGGCCGCGGCCCGCGGTTGCTCGCACTCGATGCGCAGGGCGGTCTTTCCCACTTTGCGCCAGGCCCGGGACGCTGGCCCTTCCTGCGCCTGCAGCTGAGCGGCGCGCAGGACGCCGGCGAGGGCATGCGCTCGAACCGCTCCGGCATCGGTACCCGCCTAAATCTGCGTTTCGGCAGCCACTGGACTGGCATGGCGATGCTGCGCGGCGACAACACGCCCGGCCACGGCCTGCAGCCATTGGTGATCGGATTGGCCGGCGCCCCGAAGCTGGATTTCGTCCGTCTGCTGTGGACTGACGGTGTGTCGCAGAGCGAGCTGGACCTCGTAGCCGGCCAAACCCACCAGATCACCGAAACGCAGCGCCAGCTGTCGAGCTGCCCGGTGCTGTTTACCTGGGATGGTGAACGCCACCGCTTCGTCAGTGACGTGCTCGGCGTGGCGGGTATCGGTTTCCTGATCGAACCCGGCCGCTACGCCGAGCCGCGACCGTGGGAACACTTCCTGCTGCCGACCGGATTGCCGGTGGCGCGCGATGGCCAGTTCGAGTTCAAGCTGGGCGAGCCGATGGAAGAGATCGCCTACATCGATCGCATCGGGCTGGTCGCGCATGACATGCCGCCAGGATGGCAGATGACCCTGGACGAGCGCATGGGCACGGCTACACCGTTCCCGACCGGCGTGCCGATCCATTGGCGTGACCAGACCGACGTGGCGCGCGCATGGATGAACGGTCTGGATGTCACAGCCGCGCTGGCGCAGGCTGACTTGCAAGCTGCGCCTCCGGGCGCCGTCGACCCGCGCTTCCTCGGACGGCTTGCCGAGCCGTTCGAGTTGCTGCTGGAGTTCGACCGTCCGATTGACGCTGGCCCAGGATCACCGGTGCTGGTCGCCGATGGCTGGGTCGAGTATCCCTATTCGCAGACCGTCTTCGCCGCCTGGCAGGCTCAGGCCCGCTACGAGCCACCGAGTCTGTGGGCGCGCGGTGCTGACGGCCAATGGCAGATAATCGCCGAGCACTTCGGCTATCCGGCCGGCATGCCGCGGCAGATGGCGCTGCCGTTGCCGACACTACCACCCGGCACCACCGCGCTGCGCCTGAGCGGCAATCTGGAGATCTACTGGGATCGCATCTTCATCGCGCATGCAGAGGCGCTAGACGCGGTCGCGCACAAGTTGCCGCTGAGCGAGGCGCTGGTCGCCGAATCGGGCTTTGCGCTGCGCAGCAACGGCTCGCAGAAGCAGCCGCATTACGACTACGACCGGCGCAGCCCGTTGTGGGACACCCGTCACCTGAGCGGCTGGTACACGGAGTTGGGCAGCGCGACCGAACTGGTCAGCGTCAGTGACGGCGCGCTGGCGATCTACGGCCCGGGCGAGGAGCTGCAGTTGTACTTCAGCGACACCGCACCGCCGCTGGCCGCCGGCTGGCAGCGCCGCTACGTCCTGCAGTTCGAGGGCTGGGCGAAGGACATGGACCTGTACACCGGCAGCGGCGGCACGGTTGAGCCGTTGCCCGGATCCGATCGCCGTGATGCGACTGCCGAGGCGCTGCATCAGCGCTACAACACACGCTGGCGCGGCGGCTATTGAGATGGCTTCCGCGTCTACCAAGCAGCGCCGGATCGCCGTCTTCAGCTCGTCGCGAGCCGACTACGGTCATCTGTACTGGATCCTGAAGGCGCTCCAGGCGGACCCCGCCATTGATTTGCGCATCCTCGTCAGCGGCGCCCACCTGTCGCCGCAGTTCGGCCGCAGCGTTGAGGCCTTCACCGTCGACGGCTTCGCGATCGAGGCCAGAATCGAGGCGCTGATCGATGCCGACTCGGATGTGGCGATGGCCAAGACCATCGGCGTCGCACTGCTCGGCCTGGCCGACGTGCTGGACCGACTCCGGCCCGACCTGCTGCTGCTGATCGCCGATCGCTACGAGATGCTCGCCCCGGCTGCCGCGGCGCTGGCGCTGCGCATCCCGATCGGCCACATCGAGGGTGGCGAGATCAGCGAAGGCGCGGTCGACGATGGCGTGCGCAACGCGCTGACCAAACTCGCCCATCTGCATTTCGTGCCGACCGCGCAGGCCCGCGCACGGGTGCTGGCGATGGGTGAGGAAGCCTGGCGCGTGCATCAGGTCGGGTCGCCCTCGCTAGATCATCTGCGTCACAGCAAACTGCCACCGCGAGCGGAACTCGAGCCCGTCCTGGGCATGCCGGTCGATCCCCCGCCGCTGGTCGTGGCGATCCATCCGGTGACATTGCTGGCCGATCCGCTGGCAGAAGTCGACCCATTGTTCGACGCGCTGACGCGGATCGAGCGACCAATCATTTTCTGCTTCCCGAATGCCGACACCGGTTACGCCGGCATCATCGACCGCGCAAAGGCCTTCTGCGCAACACGCGCCAACGTCTGCCTGCACGTCAATCTGCCCCATCTGCACTACTGGGCCTTGCTCCGGCACGCCTGCGCGCTGATCGGCAATTCCAGCAGCGGCATCATGGAAACACCCTCGCTCGCGCTGCCCTGCGTAAACGTCGGCATCCGCCAGCAGGGCAGGGAGCGCGCGGCCAACATCATCGACGTGCCAGCCGAAGCAGACGCAATCCTCGCCGGTCTGCAACGCGCATTCTCCGACGCCTTCGGCAACGGCCTGCGCGGCATGACCAACCCCTACGGCGACGGCCAAGCCAGCGCCGCCATCGCCCGCATCCTCGCCGAAACGCCCTTGGGCACCACCCTGCTGCACAAGCGAGCCCTGCCACTCGATCAGGACTTGTTGGCCGAAGCCCGCCACGCATTTACGCAAGACGGTCCGCGCTGACCGAAGGCTGCTTTGTAAGCACGAGAACCAGGTAGCGCGGTTCCGCGCGGCGAACGACTCCGCTCTTCGCCACCAAACACCCACCGCGCGGCGGCCGCGTCGTCACGTTTGCGGCACGGTTCAGCGGAGCACGCCATCCGCCTTGGGCTGCCGAAACCGGCACAACACGGTTCCCGCTTGACCGCGCGTACATTCACCCCATGAAAAGCTTTCAACACAAAGGACACAAAGGACACAAAGGAAGAGCTTTCTGACAATGGGATATCTCGATGCAGTTCTCCATGAACCCATGTCGTAACTTATTGATTCGTCATTGCGAGGCATGCGCGGCGACCAGTTGTAGGTTGCCTCGGACTCCGGGCGCATGCCGTGGCAATCCAGAGATCTTCGTCGTGAAGAGCGGAAGAGCGCTGGATCGCCGCGGTCGCTTAGGCTCCCTCTCCATGAACCCGTGACGTAACTCATTGATTCGTCATTGCGAGGCATGCGCGGCGCGCGCTTGGTAGCTTGCGGGTGTCTGCAGCGCATGCCGTGGCAATCCAGAGATCTGAACCACACCAGGAGCGAAAATCTCTGGATCGCTGCGGTCGCAAGCTCCCTCGCGATGACGAAGGTTCATGGCCCGTGTGCATTTTCGGGCCGAAAAAGGGGTCTCGCGATGACGAGGGTTCATGGCCCGTGTGCATTTCCGGGCCGAAAAAGGGGTCTCGCAAGGGCATCTGCCCTCACTACTGCAATGCGTTTCCCCATCACTTGCTTTTGCTCTCCTTTGTGTCCTTTGTGTCCTTTGTGTCCTTTGTGCTAAAGCCTTTGACTTTTCCGGACCCACTCTCGCACGGCAACACGATGACCAGTCACGACCCGATCCCCCTGGCACGACCGTCATGGGACGAAGCAGAAGAAGCCGCCGTGCTGCGCGTCCTGCGCAGTGGCGTCTGGAGCGGACCGGCCGGTGGCCCGGAGCTGGTCGCCTTCGAGACCGAAATGGCCGCGTTGACCGGTTCGGTCGGCGCAGTCGGCGTCAACTCCGGCACGATCGGCCTGCAATTCGCGCTGCAGGCACTCGGTATCGGCGCCGGACACGAGGTCATCACCGTCTCCTACACCTTCGTCGGCACACTCAACGCAATCCACCACGCCGGCGCCCGGCCGGTGCTGGTCGACCTCGACCCGCATACCCTCAACATCGACCCTAACCTGATCGAAGCGGCAATCACCCCGCGCACCCGCGCCGTCATGCTGGTGCACCTGTTCGGCCGCCCAGCCGAGATCGACGCCGTCCAGACCATCTGCCAGCGCCACGGCCTTGCCCTGATCGAAGATGCCTGCGAGGCTCCCGGTGCGCTCTACCGCGGTCGCCCGGTCGGCGGCTTCGGCGACGCCGGCGTGTTCGGTTTCTACCCGAACAAGCCGATCGCAGCAGGCGAGGGCGGCATGATCGTCTCGAACAACCTTGATCTGCTGGCCACCTGTCGCCGCCTGCGCAACCAGGGTTCCGATCCCGCCGATGCCATCACCCGCAACCAAGTGCTCGGTACAAGCGCACCGCAAGATCAATCGGCTACCGCGCAGTCGTCCTACATCGGCCCCGGTTACAGCGCCCGCCTGTCCGAATGGCACGCCGCCCTCGGCCGGGTCCAGTTGCGACGCCTGGCAACCGACCTCGAACGTCGCCGCGCAGTCGCCGATCTCTACCGCGACCGCCTGCAATCCCACCCCCGCATCCAATTCCCCGCCCCGGCCCGCAGCCACGTGACCAACGCCTGGTTCACCCTGCCACTACGCATCCGCGGTATCGACCTGGCACAACGCGACCGATTGCTCGACCAACTCCGTGCCCAATCCATCGCCTGCGCCCCCTACTTCCGCCCCGCCCACACCCTCCCGTTCCACCGCGACCAGCATCCCGCCGCACAGCTGCCTGTGACCGACGACATCGGTCAACGCTGCCTGGGTTTGCCGCTATATCCGGCGATGACCCAAGCGCAGATCGATCGGATCTGCGGGGCGCTGAAAACGGCGATTGCCTGACAAGAGTCCCTGCTTTCGCCTTTGCAGTTCGTAGGCCGTTGTGGCCGATCGACGCATTGTATTGGCGCAAGCGCGGGACCCCCATCCGATCGGGCTCAGCAGCGCTGATTGCTGCGCCAGGCGGCCGGACGTCTGCACCCCAGAGCGGAGCCCATCACGCGACGATTCCAAACGCCATGCCTACGCCCCCGGTTGCAAGCATGGCCAGACCACCCCAGAAACTGACTCGGCCAGCCGCCTTGAACTTCCCGGCGCCGCCAGCACTAGCGCCCAGACCGCCAAGCAGGGCCAGCGCGACCACAGTGGTCAGAGGAACGAGCTGCAAGATCTGTTCAAGTGGCGTCATCAAGGTGACCAGCAAGGGGATCGCCGCACCGGTGGCGAAGGTCAACGCGGACACCGCAGCGGCCTGGATGGGTTTGGCCTTTATCGCGGTTGAAATACCCAACTCGTCGCGCGCGTGGGCGCCCAGTGCATCGCGCTCGGTCAACTGTGCCGCCACCCGCACCGCCAGGTCGCGATCCAGTCCGCGATCAACGTAGATGAGGGTCAGTTCTTCCAGTTCGGCTGCGGGGGTCTCCATCAACTCGCGTGCCTCGCGCGCCAGATCTGCGCTCTCCGCATCAGACTGCGAGCTGACTGAAACATACTCGCCCGCCGCCATCGACATGGCGCCGGCGACCAAGCCCGCTACTCCCGCGACCAGAACGTCCGACTCGGTCCCACCGGCGGCGGCGACGCCAACTACAATGCTGGCGGTGGATACGATGCCATCGTTAGCGCCGAGCACGGCCGCACGCAGCCAGCCGATCCGGTGCACCATGTGGACTTCCGAGTGGGTCAGACGGCTCACGGACCTAGCCCGGATGTTCCATGAACGTACGTCGCGAGACCGCCAAGGGCGCGTCGTGGTGCGGTTCGCGGACTGTTTGGCAGCGAAGGCGTAGTTTGCTCTACGTTGAACTGACAAACGGGAGCAAACCGCGCCACGGCGTGATGATTGGCGGTCGCAGTAGTAGGTTTATGAAACATCCGGGCTAGACACCCGGCACCACGATGTCGATGCCCAGCACCTCTGCCGCGGCCTTGAGCGCAACGGCAACTTGACGTGCCGCTTCGGCTGCCTCCTCGCCGGCTCTACGCGCGGGACTGTCCGCGGGTTGCAATATCACCTGGTCAAACGGCTCGGGAACGTTCAGTAGTGCTGATCTGGCGTGCGCGAGGCTAGTCTCGATGCGACCAGCCAATGGTGGCGAGCGCCATCGCACCAGGTCGAGCAGGCTCGGGCCCAGAGACTCGTCCTCGTATCGGGCCGTGACGAAAAACTCGATGCCCTCCAGGTTGCCCACCAGATCAACGAGCGTGTTGTCGCTGAAGCAGGAATGCTCATCTTCCTGACTCCCACTGTCCAGAGGAACGCTGAGACGCTCACCGTAGATTTCCAGCGCCGCCAGCGAGGCAGCCCCGTGCAAGCCGCGACCAAGGACTTCGATCGGCGCCTGAGTCGCCAGCCAGGCCGCGTAGCTGTCAGCGCGGTCGGATCGCCAGGCCCCCGCAATGGCCTCCAGATCCTCCACCAACAGGTCGGTCGCAATCTGCAGATAGCGTCGGCGCCGCTGCTGGGCCTCGCCGGCAGGCACATAATCCTCCCACGGGCGGTCGCCTGGACCCGAAGGATTGAAGTCTTGTCCCCACAGCAAGAACTCGATCGCGTGCCAGCCGGTGGTAATGTCGGTTTCGTCGCTGGCTTGATCGTGACGAAGGAGGATGTGTCGCTCGATGGGAACGTCGAATCGTTGGATCAGGCCAGCGCCCGGCGCACCTTCAACATAGTCGATGTGCGCTTCGTTCAGGGGCCATGCGTTGATGCGGGTTTCCGGGCCGGGCGGGATATCCTTGTCGCCTGGATGATCAATGGGGCTATTGAAGAACCGCAACATTTCCGTGCGCTGATAGGAGGGGCGAGCATCCCGCCAGGCTTGTCGCGCGCGAGCCAACGTATCGGGTCCGGGTTCGGCAAGAAATGCATTGATGTGCTTCCGCACTTCCGTAGCTTCGCGCGCCGCCACCGCATAAGCTTTGGCGCCATAACGCACAAAGCTCTCCGCTTGCGGTGTGTAGTCGATATCGCCATGAAAGCCTGCCTTCTGGAAAGTCCTGGGCGCCTCAAAAACTGCAGTGGCATGGACCTGAGCGGCAAACGAAAGAAGCAGCATCGCGCTTAGGAGCGAACCCACGAGGCTGATTTCGGTTCGACTTGGCATCGGCATCGGCATTGGCCTCGGTCAAAGGGATTCCAGAAAACTGATCAAATCAGAGCGCTGCTCGCGCGGAGCATTGCGAAATCGCTCCCGCGCAGTTTCTGCCTCACCGCCATGCCAGAGGATTGCCTCGCTGATGCCGCGGGCACGACCGTCATGCAGCAAAAAGAGATGACCATTCACTCGTTCGATCAACCCGAGGCCCCACAGTGGCGCCGTTCGCCACTCGCGCCCATTCGCGTCATGCTCTGGACGGTTATCGGCCAACCCTTCACCCATGTCATGCAACAGCAGATCTGTGTAGGGTGCGAAGTGCTGGTCCGCCAGATGGCTGGCGTGATCATTCCTATGTTGGGTCTGCAGCACAGCGACATGACAGCGCACACAGTCAAAGTCCACGAACAAGTGCTCACCACGTAGCACCTCGGCAGAGGCCTCGTTTCGACGTTCCGGTACTCCGAGGCCGCGCAAATAGCCGACCAGTTGAGTGAGCTGTGTCGTGGTCATTTCAGGTTTCCCGCCTTCCAACGCGCCTTTGCAATGAACCTGTGGTGCTGGACAATTTTGTCTTGGAAACAGCGGGGTCGTAATACCTATGTCGTTCAGGGCCGCCTCAGCGCTCTGTGACTCGATGTCCGGCGATCCCGCTTTCCAGCCAAAGCGACCAGCGCGCCGCCCGCCCTTGCCATCTGTCACCCAGTTGATCCGGCCGGAAATTCCGTCGCCATCGCGATCCTCGGGATCAGCAAGTCGAACGAGGGTTTCCTCGGCCACCGCTTCAAGCAGCCCCAGGCCAAACACCGATGGCGCCACTCGCAAGGAGTACAGGGTGGATTCGGGCAGCGCACCAAAGGCCAGTTCCACGACTTCGACTTGCGGGTAACGCAGCCGGTAGGGCTCCCCGTCGCCGAAGTGTCCGCTGATCTCCGACCAATGAATGCGCACCCGGCCCTCGGCAGGGACGCCAGCGATGGCGCGGTCGTTCAGCTGCGTCCCGTATCCCGGGACAGGCACTGGAGGGGCACCTTCCGGGCCGGGCAGACTCAGCCGCAGAAGTATCGAATCCAGCGGCCCACCAGCGACAAGGGGCGGACGCCCGCGGCCGTCCCGAACGTGACAGCCTGAGCATGAGTTACGGTTGAATGTCGGCCCCAGGCCATCAAACTGGCTGACGGAAGCTGGCGCAGTGATCCAGCCGGTGTTGAACAGCCGATTCCCAATGGCGAACTGCCGCAACTCAGTGGCGGACAGTGGTGGGGCCGGCATCGCGAAGGCGTTTTGATTGTGGTGGCCGTGGGTGAGTGCGCCGCTGCCCGCATTTACGAGCAGCGAATCGACGTGACCATGGTAGCAGCCCTCGAACTTGATGATCTTGTCGCGGCTGGTGAATCCGCGCGCCAGTCGCAAGCAAGACATGGTGGCTTCCGTGCCGCTGTTGACCATGCGCACTTTTTCGATCGACGGCACCCAGGCACAGATCAGCTCCGCCATTTCCACCTCGAGGGGATTTGGAATGCCGAAGCTCAACCCGCGCGTGGCTGCCGCGCGAACGGCGTCCACGACCACGGTGGGCGCGTGCCCGAGGATTGCAGGCCCCCAGGTGCCGACGTAGTCG
>JBGTIE010000027.1:0-2506 GCA_041745855.1 Lysobacterales bacterium
CCGAGTGAAACTCATCGGCCGGCGCAAGGTCATCCACAGTCGGTGCGTCAGGGTCCTTACCCGCTTCGCGCAAACCAGCGACGATGCGATCGAGCAATCCGACAGCACGGTAGTGAGCTTGAACTGAACGCTCATCAGCCATGATGACACCTCTCTTCTGTCGCCTAACAATGGCGTTGAGCCGCCGCCGACCGCTCGGCGCACTTTACAGCTATTGTATCAAAAAAGCCACGATCTCGCGCGCCGGAGGCGGGCGGCGGCAGCGGCACGTTAGAGCATGATCGGAAACTAATATCTCGGATGAAGCCGATTGAGCAGCATTGCTGTCGAACCAAGATAGATAAACGACTCACTCGACTCGGCATTGCGATTGTATTCTCGGCTTGCCAGGCGATTGCGCCCAGCCCAGGCAATCGAGCGTTCCACCACCCAACGCTTTGGAATGACCGCGAATCCCTTTTGCCCAACCGGCTTCTCGATGACATTCAGTCGTATGGTCGTATGTTTTTCGAGCCAGGTATCTAATCCCTTTTTATATCCCTCATCAACGCGGATTTCCTGCATCCGAGGAAACTCCCGGTGATGCGCGTCCAGAAGCCATTCTGCCCCTTCGGTATCGGAGAAATTCG
Organism: Lysobacterales bacterium; assembly: GCA_041745855.1. Classification (GTDB taxonomy): domain Bacteria; phylum Pseudomonadota; class Gammaproteobacteria; order Xanthomonadales; family SZUA-5; genus JAWLAT01. Next base: position 630 of record JBGTIE010000027.1, read on the forward strand.
CCGGATGCACCAGCACACGCAACAGGAAGCCGTTTGTGTCAACCCAGAATTGGCGCTTGCGCCCGTGTATCTTTTTTCCCCCCGTCGATGCTGCGCTCGCCACCAACTTCCGTCGTCTTGGTCGATTGTGAGTCCACAATGCTGATGGACGGTTCTTCGTCGCGTCCAAGTGCTCGACGCGCCGATTTCCGCAGCGTATCGTTCACCGCGACAAAGGTTCCATCAGCCGTCCATTTGTCAAAATAGTACCGAATCGCGCTCATCGGCGGAAAATCAGCAGGGAGCAGTCGCCACTGACAACCGGTTCGGTTTTTGTAGATCAGCGCGTTGACGATCGCACGCAGATCGATTTCGGCTGGACGGCCACCCTTGGGGGACGGCGCAGGCGTGACCAGGGGCTCGATAGCTGCCCATTGCGCGTCAGTCAGGTCCGTCGGATAGTTGGTTGGATAGCACCGGCGTTCACGCTTCGGCATGGACTTTCTCCGCATCAGAAAGCGCTATTCGCCGTCATGATACCACAGACCCAAGTTTCCGATCACGCTCTTATAGTAGCAAAACTCGGCAGAGAATCGCTCTTCTCTGCCGAGTTGACCACTTGCCCACGACGGCTCCCAGGAGTAGTTCGCATTCCATCCATCACGTTTATCTGGCTGAAAACATGACCGAGAAAACACAGGTACCTCCCTTGCGCGCCCTGTGGGAGACTTGGGAGCTCGAGATGGTCGACCAGTTGTCATCCGCAACCTGCAAACGCTATCGGAGCGTATTCCACCGCTTCACAGACTAGTTTGTATCGGTGGAACGAAGGCTACCAGAACTGGACGATCTCCATCCCGTCACGATGGTAGGGTATCGGAGTTGGCTCCAGGAGACTTGTGCGGCCAGCACGATAAATACCCATCTAAGCGCACTGCGGAGCTGGTTTGATTGGTTGGTAGAATACAAGCATCTAGACGCCCATCCGGCCTTGCGGCTCAAGTTGGTGCGACAGCAGCCCCAGCCTGCCCCTGCCGCCTTGCAACCCAAACAGGTGAATGCACTCCTGCGTGCCGCCCAACAGACACGGTATCCTAAGCGCAACACGGCCATTCTCCAGATGATGCTCCAAACGGGAATGCGCATCGGCGAATGTGCAGCGCTGCAGTGGGGGGATATTGGCTTAGGCGAGCGCAAGGGCATCGTGAGCATCCGGGCCGGAAAAGGGAACCACGCACGCAGAGTGCCGTTGAACCAGTCGATCCGGCAGGCGTTGGCGGAGTATGTGGCGCCCATTCTGATCCTGGGAAATTCTCTGCGCGAGGTGGCGGCCGCTTGGCCGCAAAAGCCGTCACCTGCCCCCTTATGGAGGAGTGAACGGGGTTCTCGTTTAAGTGTGCGTGAGATGAGCCGGATGATTCACTCCCTGGTCCAAGTCTGTGCGGCGCGCGACCTACTGCCCGCCGACACAACCCCACATTCATTGCGGCACACGTTTTCCACTCGCTATCTTGTGCGCCATCCTGGCGACTTGGTGGGATTAGCGTGGTTATTGGGACACACTTCGGTCCATACCACGCAGGTCTACGTCCAACCGACCGAGGAGGAAATGGCGGAGCGCGTCAGTCAGATCGATCTGAATGCCTACGCCGATTGATGAGTTCTGCCCCTTCTATTGTGGCGGCTGGTGACACGAATGTTTGTATGGGGCCTAGTAGGCGAATGCATCGACTGGATTTAACTCGATTGCCCGCTCAAGGTCCAGTAGTGCCTTTTCAAGATTCTTCACTGTAATGTAACCGTAAGCGCGACAAAAGTAGGCTTCTGCATTACCTGGGTCTAGCTCAATCGCCTTCGTGGTCCCTTCCAGTAGCTGCTCCGTAGTAAAGTCTGGCACA
>JBGTIE010000028.1:0-15179 GCA_041745855.1 Lysobacterales bacterium
GATCGCAATGGCAGAGGCGCAGGCGTGAGCACCCTTGCAGCGCGGCACCTTGCCGCAGGGACCGCGCTGGCCGAGTTGGTCGACCCAGACGGAACACGGCGGCTCTTGAAGGTCCGAACCGTCGACCCTCTGGGCCTGGCAGGCTACGCCGATGCCCTGGCGATTGCCGCGGGCACTGCCGCCGCGGCCTTGAGCGCGAAGGCGGCCGAATGATGACGACCTTGGACGCCGTGAACCTGGAAGCGGGGGCGCTCAAGGTCGTGCTGGTCGACCCAGACGGCACACGCCGACTGGTCGAGGTCCGGACGGTCGATCAGCCTGGGCTCGAAGTGCTCTCCGACCTGGACCGGGGACGGGTGCGGAGCGCGCTGCTGACGGTTCACCGGCAGCCGAGCCACACGAACACCTTTGAGGCCGCCTGATGTACCACTACCAGAAGAACATAGGGGACTACCGAAGCGCCACCATGCACTTGAGCTTGGTTGAGCATGGCGTCTACAACCAGTTGCTTGACTGGTACTACCTGGACGAGAAGCCGCTACCGCTGGATAACCGCACCCTTTTCCGTCGGTTATCAGCACGAACCGAAGAGGAACAGGGCGCGGTCACTGACGTGCTGGCAGAGATGTTCCAAGAGACGCCGGAAGGGTGGAGGCACAAGCGTGTTGAGCGAGAACTGGCGGCGTACAGGGCGAAAGCGCAGCAGGCAAGAGAGGCTGGAAAGCTAGGCGGCAGGCCGCGGAAAAAGGTTGTTGGTTCGGGAGAAAACCGTAGCGGTTCATCGCACAACCGCAGCGGTTCCGCGATTAAAGCGGACGCGAAGCCAACCATAAACCAAGAACCGCTAACCAAGAACCAACCAGAAGCTAAGAGCAAAAGCAAAGGCGCAAAAGCGCCAGCCGCTGCGCGGCAAGTTGTCGAGATCCCCGACTGGATTCCCGCTGAAGCTTGGCTGGGTTTCGCGGAAATGCGCTGCAAAGGACGCCACCCGCTGACCAAGCGGGCGGCGGAACTGATCGTCATCGAGCTAGCAAAGCTCAAGGCTCAAGGCCACGACCCTGGTCGAGTACTCGACCAATCCACCGCTGCCGGCTGGCGCGGTGTGTTCCCGATCAGGCAAGACACAGGAGCAACCAGCAGTGGCCGAAAACTCTCTCTTGTCGAGCGAGCAGCCCAGCACGAGCGTGACGCCAATGCGCGGCGAGCTGCTCAGCAGGCTATGGGTCAGGATGATGGAGATATTCGGCCATCGATGGGCGACCGCCTACGGTGAAGCGGCGGAAGTGGATGGTCAGCTGACTGGCTGCGCGGAGACGTGGGGCAAGGGCCTGGCCGGCATCACGCCGCAACAGATCGCCGCAGGGCTGAAGACTTGCATTACCAGCTCCGACCCGTGGCCGCCGACGTTGCCAGCCTTCCGCGGTATGTGCCTTGAAGTGCCAACCCTATACCGCGTCGAGCAGGCGCTGGCGGCTGGTGAAACCTCACCCTTCCTGCAGCTGGTTCGCCAACGCCTGGACTGGTACGCCTACCGGCAAGCCACGGCTGCCAATGCCGGCCGCATGCTCCGCGCTGCTTACGAGCTGGCGCGCGAACACGTCATGTCTGGAGGTGAGCTTCCGGAAGTCCTGGCGCCGATCGAGCACGAGGCGCGAAAGCCGGCCGCGCCGCTGAGCCAAGCCGACCGTGAACGCATCAAGCGCGAGATGGCCGAACTTCGCCGCGAGCTTGGTTTTGACGAACTGGAGGGGCGCCGGGATCGAGTGCTATTATCGGCCCCAAGCGCACGTCACTGATGCGCCCCCGTCTGCCCCGGTCATTGCCTCGCGCTGACCGCACCCGCGACTCAGGGTTTCCGGTGACCATTCCGCGCGCCGCTGGGCGGCGCCGCCAGGACGCGCGACATCCGGGTCCTCTCCGATTCCCGGAAGTCGCCGCGTCCTGCGGCGGCGCCCTTTTTCTTTCCGAGAAAACTATGCGGACACGAACGCTTGAACTCGACGCACGCGCAGCCGATGCGAAGCGCAAGACGGTGCCGTGCACGATCGCAACTGAAACCCCGGTCGAGCGCTACCTGGACGGCCGCCGAGTGCGGGAGGTCCTGGAGTGTTCCAAAGCCGCCGTCGACCTGGTGCGCGCACCGCTGCCGCTGATTGAATCCCACGACGGCCGGACCGTGAACATTGGGCTGGTCGAGGATCTGCAGATCATCGGCCGGAAAGTGCGCGGCACCCTGCGCTTGGGCTCCTCCGCCCGCGCCGCAGAACTCTGGCCCGACATCGCCGCCGGCATCGTCCGCGGGCTGAGTGTCGGGTACTGGATCCACAGTCACGAACCACCCGACGATGAAGACCTATTGCACGTCACGCGCTGGGAGCCGGTCGAGGTCTCGCTCGTTGCCGTGCCCGCAGATCCACACGCCGGCACCTTTCGAAGCTTACGGAGCACCAACACGATGGATGAGGAAGAGCGAACCACACCAACCCGATCAGAGCGCCGAGAGGCCAATCGCTTGGGCATCGACGCCAGCACCGCCCGCGAGAAAGAACGCGAACGCGCCAACGGCATAACCCAGCTCGGCCGGCGCTTCGGCTGCGAGGCGCTCGCAGATGCGGCGATCCGCGACGGCACGAGTCAGGGCGCTTTCGGTAAATCGATCCTCGACCGCCTGGGGAGTCGCCAATCCGGCACGCCACCAATCGGGCACGCGCCTGAACTGGGCGAGAACGAACGACAGTTCGGCTCGGAGTTCTACAACCCCACCGCACGCAACGGCGAGGGCTACAGCCTGCTCCGCGCCCTGCGCGCTCTGGTCGACCCGTCCACCGCGATCGATGCGCAGTTCGAGATGGGCGAGTCCCGGCGATTGGCGCGCGAACTGGGGATCAAGCCTCGCGGCCTTTTGGTTCCCATGGGCGAGCTAGGCACCCGTGTGCTGGGGGCGAGCAGCGGCGGCGGATCCAACCTAGTCGGGACTGATCACCTTGGGGCAAGCTTCATCGACATGCTGCGCGCCAGAAGTGTCGTGATGCAGCTCGGCGCAACCATCCTGCAGGGCCTGGTAGGCAATGTGGCGATCCCACGCCAGACGGCTACCGCCAGTGCTACTTGGATTGCAGGCGATGGAGTGGACGAGCTCACTCCGTCCGACCCGTCGTTCGATGCAATCACGCTGAGCCCCAAGACGGCCGGAGCTATGACGGTTTTGAGCCGGCGGTTCGTCCTGCAGAGCGATCCTGCTGGCGAGCAGTTGGTTCGCAACGACCTGGCTGCGAGCCTGGCTACCGCCCTCGACGTGGCCGCGCTGGCGGGCACAGGGACGTCCAACCAGCCACGCGGCATCATCGAAACCGACGACATAGCCGAAGATGACTTTGACGCCGCGACGCCGACCTGGGCGGAGGTGGTCGCGATGGAATCGGCCCTGTTGACCGCAAACGTCAACCCGACCGCCGCCGCGTACGTCACCACACCGACGGTCGCGGGCTTGCTGAAGGTCGAAGAGACCGCCACGGGCGGCAACTTCATCTGGACCCCTGGCGCCGAGCGGGGGCTCGGGATGGTCAACGGATATCCCGGTTTGAGTTCTTCGAGCGTGCCGGCAGGCAAGATGATCTTCGGCAACTGGTCGGATCTGGTCATCGGGTTCTGGCGGGCGATCGAGATCGAGGTTCACCCGTTTTTCGATTTTCAGAAAGGATCGATCGCAGTCCGGGCGATGATGCATTGCGACGTCGCCGTGAGGCACGGCGAGAGTTTCGCCGTCTACTCGCAACCGGGCTGATAGCGGCACGCAGGCGCGAAGGGCCTGGTTTTCATTGGCAAGGACGATGGCGGTGGAGCGAAGAGCCCACCGCCTTTTTTATCAATAGCTTATCGCTATCGGTGACCCTTCAGCCGGGCGCGGGTCCTTTCCGTGGGGTCCCCTTGCGGGGGCGTGGAATCGCATTTCCGCTCTATTCACAGGGCACTTCCAGACCCGCTTCCGTTTCCTACTTTCCAGCCACCGCCCGGGGGCGAAAGCCACCCGCGCCGCGGGCTTGAATATTCACCCCGCCGCCCGCTGGTAATATGTGACAGTCACGCAAAGCCGCGCAGTTCTCCGAGTCTCCGCCAAGCTGCCCGGTCCATCGCACCACCGCGCCAGCGCGCACCGCTGAGCACCTGCAGGCAGTCCTGCTCACTCCACGCCGATTCATCACCGGTCGCGATCCGCTCTGCACTGGCTATGCGCTGCTCGCGCTTGCGGTCTGCTGCTGTCATGGCGCCGGCCGGCTTGCGTGGCTTGCGACCCGGTTTGGCAATCTGCTGAGTGTCCATCATCCGCCCTAATTCGTGACTGTCACGAAACAGAGTAGCAGGACATTGTGTGACTGTCACGAATCGCGGGTGCTCCTGCCTGCTCGCTGAGCTCGGTTCAAGCAAGTACGAAGTGGTCCTGTAGTGGTCCTGGAGTCCGGGACCGATCTAGTCCCCTGCTCCTGCAAACTCGCTAAGTGCTTGAAAAGATGGTGGCCGGGGACGGAATCGAACCGCCGACACGGGGATTTTCAATCCCCTGCTCTACCAACTGAGCTACCCGGCCACGGGGTCTGCAGGCCACCGGTTGAGGGCGGCGCGAGGAGCCGCGTATTAGAGCGGGAAGGGGCCGGGGCGTCAAGCTTTTGTCCGTGAGGCCGACTCACACTGGTGCGGAAGCCGCTCCCATCAACGCAAGGTTCCCTGCCAGCGCGCTCTGCTCGGGGTCGGGGTCGGAATCGGTATCGGAATCGATCCGTTGGCCGGCGTACCCTGTGCGTCGTGTCGCCACGTCGGTGCTTTTGCTGGCTGCCTTGGTACAGCTCAAGTCGCCGGTGGGGTCAAAGCACGTGCCGGCGCTCTCGATTCCGCTTCCGACGCCGATTCCACTTCCGATACCGATACCGATTCCGACCCCGACCCCGACGCCGATTCCGATTCCGACCCCGACCCCGACCCCGACCCCGACCCCGACTCCCCCGACTCGCATGGCTGCATCAGGGCGGCTCGTACGGGTTGACGTACTGTTGCCACTTCCATGATGCGTGGCAAGCTAGGGCGACCGCTCGGATGGGAGTCCCGCCATGGTGCTGTACCGATCTCGCTGGTGCTGGTCAGTCCTGTTGTTGGCCCTGTGGCTCAGCGCCTCCCCGCTGGTGGCTGAGGAGGAGCCCCGTCCGGCGCGTGAGCCAGCGCTGATGACCTATACCGGTGAGGGGCATCCGGAGTCGCCAAAGGCAAGCCTGGACGACTTTGCCTGGCTCATCGGGCAGTGGCAGGGCGAGGGTCTGGGCGGGCAGAACGAGGAGGCCTGGACCGGGCCGGTGGGCGGGCAGATGATGGGGATGTACCGGATGATCGGCGACGGGCAGGTACGTTTCATGGAATTGCTGACGCTGACCGAAGAGAAGGACAGCGTGCTGCTGCGCCTGAAACACTTCAATCGTGACCTGACTGGCTGGGAAGAAAAGGCCGACACGGTCGATTTCCGCTTGCTCAAGATCGAACCGGGCGCGGCCTGGTTCGACGGCTACAGCATGTTTCGCATCGAGGAGGATCGGATGGAGCTGTGGCTGCGCATCGGCGGCAAGGGCGAACAGCCCGAGCGCGCGGTGCGCTTCGACTATCGCAAGGTCGGGACGCTTGGCACTTTTCAGCCCTAAACGCCAAGAGCTTTTCAACACAAAGGACACAAAGGACACAAAGGAAAAGCTTTCAAGATGAGTGGAGCGCGGACGACCAGGCTTGCCTTTGAATATCAGCCACTGCCTGGGGCCCACTGACAATCTCTTGCTCTCCACTTTTGCTCTGCGCTCTCGCTCTCCTTTGTGTCCTTTGTGTCCTTTGTGTTTAATCCGCTCTTCAGCTTTTAAGGGACGGCGACTAATCCTTGCCGCCGATCTCATACTTGCGCAGGTAGCCGCGGAGCTGGTGGTAGCTCAGGCCGAGTTTTTCGGCGGCTTTGCGCTGGTTGTGGCGGCAGCTTTCGAGGGCGTCTTCGACCGCCTTGATCTCCATTCGTTTGACGCGCTCTGGCAGTGACAGCTCGTCATCGGTCGGCGATGGATCGCAGGGGGCGTCGTCGGCTGCGGCCTGATCGATTTCCGCTGCGGCCGCACGCAGGTGGGCGGCCATTGGCGGTCGGTGCGGCGAGTCGAAGGGGTCCAGGGCAATCTCGACCACCGGCTCGTTCGGATCCGGATTGCGATAGACCGCGCGCTCGACGACGTTCTTGAGCTCGCGGATATTGCCCGGCCAGCGGTGGCCGTGGAGCAGGTCCACGGCCTCGGGGCTGAAGCCGGGGAAGCACTCGTGGCCCAGCTCGGAGGCCATCCGGTTGGCGAAGTGCTCGGCCAGCAGCAGGATGTCCTCGCGGCGGGCACGCAGCGGCGGCAGCGTGATGACATCGAAGGCCAGCCGGTCCAGCAGATCCTCGCGGAAGCGGCCGGCCCGGGCCAGCGTTGGCAGGTCGACGTTGGCTGCGGCAATCAGGCGCACATCCACCCGTACCGTCTCCCTGCCGCCGACACGTTCGAACTCGCCGTACTCGATCACGCGCAGGACCTTTTCCTGCACCCGCAGCGAACTGCTCGCCAGCTCATCCAGAAACAGACTGCCTTCCTGGGCCAGCTCGAAGCGGCCGATATGGCGTCGGTTGGCGCCGGTGAAGGACCCGGCCTCATGCCCGAAAAGCTCGGTTTCGAGCAGGGTTTCGGCCAGCGCGGCGCAGTTGAGCTTGACCAGCGGTCGATCCCAGCGGCGCGACAGATAGTGCAATCTGGCCGCGACCAGTTCCTTGCCGGTGCCGCGCTCACCGATGACCAGCGCCGGGCGATTGAGCTGGGCCAGCTTCGAGACCTGGTCCAGCACCTCGGTGAAGCAGGCCGATTCGCCGATCAGGCCGTAGCCTTCGGGTGCGTTTGCCTGGCGGTCACTCATTTTGGGTGACCCTTGTTGCGTGCACGCTGGGGAAAGGAGGGCTGAGGGCTGAGGGCTGAGGGGTCAGAAGAGCCAGGGCCCAGGGCTCAGGGCCCAGGGCCCAGAAGAGCCGCGGGAACCGGCTGCGGCGCTGAATTCTCTTGGCGAGATTCATTCGGCCCTCGGACTTGCGGCGCTGCGGACGCCGTCGGGCAGGGGGACGGGGCGGCCAGTCGTTGGCGAGACCCAGACCAGCACGGTGACGCCATCGGCATACAGGGTCTGGTTGTCCATTCCTTCGATCCGATGGCCGATGGCGAGCGAGCTGTTGCCCACCCGCACCGTACTCAAGCGCACCCGCAACCTGGCCGGATAGTTGATCGGTTGCTTGAAGGAGGTTTCTATCCGCGCCACCACTGGTTCGGCCGTGGTGCTGCGCCAGGGCTCGGGCAGGGTCCGGAACCAGCGCAGCCTGGCCTCTTCCAGAAAAGTCAGGTAGCTGGCGTTGTTGACGTGATCGTAGGCATCCAGATCACGCCAGCGTACCTCCAGTTCGTGCTCGATCAGGACCACACGCGCAGACACAAGGCGATCAGCGGGCCCCAGAACAACCCCAGCGCGAGCTGGGCGAGCCCGTTGAGTGACAGCACGAAGCGCAGGTCGCCTGGGGCGCGGTAATCGATCTCCTCGACCGGTGAATCGAAGTACATCACCTTGATCACGCGCAGGTAGTAGTAGGCGCCAACTACCGCCATCACCGCGGCGACGATGACCAGCCACAGGTAGCCTGCGGCCAGCGCGTTCTGCAGCACCAACAGCTTGGCGAAGAAGCCGACCATCGGCGGCACGCCGGCGAGCGAGGCCATCAGCAGCAGCATGATGAAGGCCAGCCACGGATGGCGCTGGTTGAGACCGCGGTAATCGTTGATCTCGGCGGCTTCGAAGCCCTGCCGGGACAGCGCGATGATCACGCCGAAGGCACCGGCCGTCATCAAGGCGTAGGTGAGGGTATAGAAGCTGGCCGCCGCATAGCCTTCGCCGCTGCCACCGAGCAGGGCCAGGAAGATGAAGCCGACGTGCGAGATCGTCGAATAGGCCAGCATGCGCTTGAGGTTGGTCTGCGCGATGGCGGCCAAGTTGCCGAGTATCAGCGACAGCAACGCCAGCAGCGAGAGCATCTGCGACCAGTCCGTGGCCAACGAAGGCATTGCCGACTGCAGCAGACGGAAGGCCATCCCGACTGCGGCGATCTTCGGCGCGCTGGCGATGAACATCGTTACCGCGGTCGGTGCGCCGTGATAGACGTCCGGGATCCACATGTGAAATGGCACCGCGCCAAACTTGAAGGCCAGACCGATGACGACGAAGGTCAGCGCGAAGGCGAGCAGGGCGGTACTCTCCTGCTCGGCCAGCGCGGCCGCGATGCCATCGATCTGGAGCGTGCCGGACAGGCCGTAAAGCATCGACATACCGTACAGCAGCAAGCCCGAGGCGATCGCCCCGAGGACGAAATACTTCATTGCCGATTCGGCCCCGACCGGCGAATCGCGATCGAGCGCGACCAGCGCATAGCTGGACAATGCCAGTAGTTCAAGCCCCAGATACAGCATGATCAGGTTGTCGCTGGCCACCAGCAGGAACATGCCGAGCACGGCGAACAGGAACAGCAGATAGAACTCGCCGACAAACAGCTTCTGGGTGCGCAGGCTGAACTTCGCATAGACGAGCACAATGCCGCTGATCAGCAGGATGAACAGCTTCATCAGATCGCCCATGCCGTCGCGCACCATCAGCCCGCTCAGCGCGCTGACACTCTCGCCCGGATTGAAATCGCGCATCACCGCGACCGCGGTCAGGACCAGACCGCCCAGGCTGATCGCGTGCAGCACGCCGCGACGGCGCTCATCGATCCACAAATCGGCGAGCATCACGATCACGATCGTTGCCAGCAGCAGGAGCTCTGGCAGGATCGGCGCGAGATCGGAGAGGGATTGGATCATGGGTTTGAACCTGGCATTCGATCAGGGCTGAAGGACGACGCCATCGACCGCATCGGCCGGCAGCTTGCTCACGGTGATTTGCTTGACCAGTTGCTCCACGCTTGGCTGCATCACGTCGACCAGCGGTTTGGGATAGAGGCCCAGTGCAAGCACGAACACGGCCAGCGCGCCCAAGACGAAGCCTTCGCGCTGGTCGATGTCGGTCAAGGCGCGGACGTTGTCGTTGGCGATCTCGCCGAAGATCACCCGCTTGACCAGCCACAGCGTGTAGGCGGCGCCGAGGATCAGGGTCAGTGCGGCGGCTGCGGCGACCCAGCCATTGGCCTGGAAGGTGGCCAGGATCACCATGAACTCGCCGACGAAACCGGAGGTGCCTGGCAGGCCACTATTGGCCATCGCAAAAAAGACCATCAGCGCGGCGAACACCGGCATGGTGTTGACCACACCGCCGTAGTCGCCGATCTGGCGGCTGTGGACGCGGTCGTAGAGCACGCCGACACAAGCGAACAACGCGGCCGAGATGAAGCCGTGCGAGATCATCTGGATCATCGCGCCCTGGACCGCCAGTTCGGCCGCGGTCACGGTGCTGGCTTCCATCGCCAGCGCGATGCAGACGAACAGGCCGAGAGTCACAAAGCCCATGTGCGAGATCGACGAATAGGCGATCAGCTTCTTCATGTCTTCCTGCACCAGCGCGACGAAGCCGATGTAGACCACCGCGATCAGCGACAGCGCGACCATCAGCCAGGCCAGGTCAGCGCTGGCGTCCGGTGCAATTGGCAGCGAGAAACGCACGAAGCCGTAGCCGCCGATCTTCAACATGATCGCCGCCAGCACCATCGAGCCGCCGGTCGGCGCCTCGACGTGAGCGTCCGGCAGCCAGGTGTGCACCGGCCACATCGGCACCTTCACCGCAAAGGCGACCAGGAAGGCGAAGAACAGCCAGACCTGGACATTGAAGGCCAGCGGCATCGCATGGAAATGGCTGATCGCAAAGCTCGGCTCCCCAAGGGCGGCGCTCTGCAGATACAGGTAGATCAGCCCGACCAGCATGAAGATCGAGCCGAGGAAGGTGTAGAGGAAGAACTTGAGCGTTGCGTAAACCCGCTTGGGACCGCCCCAGATACCGATGATCAGGAACATCGGAATCAGCATGGCCTCGAAGAAGACGTAGAACAAGATCGCGTCGGTGGCGCAGAACACGCCGATCATCAGGCCTTCGAGGATCAGCATCGCACCGAAATGCTGCGCCACCTTCTTGTCGATGACGACCCAGGCCGACACCAGCACCAGCACCGTGATCAGTGCCGTCAGGATCACCAGCGGCATCGAGAAACCGTCCACGCCCAGACCGTAGACGATCTGGTAGGCCGGCACCCACGGCATGCTTTCGACAAACTGCAGCGCCGCGCTGCTGCTGTCGAAACCACTCCACAGCGGAATGCACAAGGCCAGTGTGATGAGACTGACGGAGAGCGCGACCCAGCGCGCCAGGGCACGCCGCGTATCACCGCAGGCGATCGTCAGCGCGCCGCCCAGGATGGGCAGCCAGATCAGCAGACTGAGCAGATGGGCAGTCATAGGGCAGTCGTTGGAAGTGAACGAATAATGGTCGTCATGGCGTCCGTTCCTAGCGCCCGAAGGCGAAGGCGGCCAGCACCACGATCAAGCCGAGGATCATGACGAAGGCGTAGTGGTAGAGCAGACCCGACTGGAACCGGCGCACGACCAGGGCGAAGCGGCCGATGCTGTTGGCCGAGCCGTTGACGATCATGCCGTCAATCAGGCCTTGGTCGGTCCAGCGCCAAAGGAATCGGCCCAGGCCCACGCTGCCGTCGGCGAAGACTCGTTGGTAGAGCGCATCGAAGCCGTACTTCTGGTCGAGGATGCTCCACAACACGATCAGGCGCTGCTTGATCCGGCCCGGCAGCTCCGACCGGAAAAGGTACAGCCAGGTCGCCAGTGCAAAACCCAGCACCAGCAGCGCGAAGGGAGCGGTCACAAAGCCATGCAGGGCAAAGGCGACGGCGCCATCGAAATGGGTTGCCAGCGTCGCCACTACATCGTTTTCCGGCCGCACTTCGATGGCACCGGCAAAGAAGTCGCCGAAGACCACCGGCGCCACTGCCAGTGCACCGATGATCAGCGAGGGGATCGCCAACAACATCAGCGGCACGGTCACGACCCAGCCCGGTTCCTTCGGGGGATGCTCGGCATCGACGTGGTGGTGATGCTCGTCGTGCGCGTCGTCGTGGGCCTCGTGCCCGTCGGCACGCTCATGGGCATGCGCCGCCTGCGGTTCGGCCCAGCGTGCCTTGCCATGGAAGGCCAGATAGAGCAGCCGGAAGGAATAGAAGGCGGTCACGAACACGCCGATCAGTACGCAGAGATAGGCAAAGCCGGCGCCGGCGCGTTCGCTGTGCCGCGCTGCCTCGATGATCAGATCCTTGGAATAGAAGCCGGAGAAGAACGGCGTGCCGACCAGCGCCAGCGTGCCGATCCAGGCGGTGATCCAGGTGATCGGGGTGAACTTGCGCAGGCCGCCCATCTTGCGCAGATCCTGCTCGTGGTGCATCGCCATGATCACCGCGCCGGCGCCCAGGAACAGTAGCGCCTTGAAGAAGGCGTGGGTGGCGAGATGGAAGATCGCGACCGAATAAGCACTGACGCCCAGCGCAACCGTCATGTAGCCGAGCTGGGACAGGGTCGAATAGGCGATGACCCGCTTGATGTCGTTCTGGACGATGCCGATCAGGCCCATCGACAGCGCGGTGATCGCGCCGATGATCATGACCACCGTCAGCGCGGTGTCGGAGAACTCGAACAGCGGCGACATCCGCGCAACCATGAAGATGCCGGCGGTGACCATCGTCGCGGCGTGGATCAGGGCGGAGATCGGGGTCGGGCCTTCCATCGAGTCGGGCAGCCAGACGTGCAACGGCACCTGCGCGCTCTTGCCCATCGCGCCGACGAACAGCAGCAGGCAGATCGCCGTGGCGGCTTCGATCTGCAGGCCGCCGAAGCCGACGTCGATGACCTGGCCGTTGAGCTCGGAGGCGCGTGCAAAGGCGGTCGCATAGTCGAGCGTGCCCAGATAGGCGAGCACACCGGCGATGCCGAGCAGGAAGCCGAAGTCGCCCACGCGGTTGACCAGGAAGGCCTTCAGGTTGGCGTAGATCGCGGACGGCCGCTTGTACCAGAAGCCGATCAGCAGGTACGACACCAGGCCCACGGCCTCCCAGCCGAAGAACAGCTGGGCGAAGTTGTTTGCCATCACCAGCATCAGCATCGCGAAGGTGAACAGCGCGATATAGGCGAAGAAGCGCTGATAGCCGGGATCTTCGCGCATGTAGCCGATCGTGTAGATGTGCACCATCAGCGAAACAAAAGTCACCACGACCATCATCAGCGCGGTCAACCGGTCGACCAGGAAGCCGACCTGGGCGTTCAGATCACCGATCTGGAACCAGGTGTAGACGGTCAGATTGACCGGATCGGCACCGTCGAAGGCAAGCAGCTTGAGGACGTAGATCGACAGTAGGCAGCTGATCGCAACGCCAGCGATGGTCGCGACGTGGGCGCCAACGCGACCGATCTGGCGGCCGAAGAATCCAGCCAGGATCGCGCCGCCCAGAGGGGCAAGGGCGATCCACAGCAGCAGGCTCTTGGTGATCACTGTGCGCTAGCCTCGCAGGGTGTCTAGTTCGTCGACGTTGATCGTGTTCCGGTTGCGGAACAGCACGACCAGGATGGCCAGACCGATCGCGGCCTCGGCGGCGGCGACGGTCAGGATGAAGAACACGAAGACTTGTCCGGAGACATCGTCCAGATAGCGCGAGAAGGCGATGAAGTTCGTGTTGACCGCCAGCAGCATCAGCTCGATGCACATCAACAGCACGATCACGTTCTTGCGGTTGATGAAGATGCCGGCCACCGCGATGCAGAACAGCAGTGCACTGACGGTCAGATAATGCGACAGAGGAATCATGCTTGCGGCGCCTTCGGTTCGCTGGGCATCTTGAGCACGCGCAGACGGTCGGACTTGCGCACCGCGACCTGCGCCTCGACGTCCTGCACCCGCACCCCCTCACGCTTGCGCAGGGTCAACGCCAGTGCGGCGACGACCGCGACGATCAGCACCAACGCGGCGACCTGGACCGCCATCAGGTACTTGCTGAACAGCAGTTCCGCGACCTCCCGCGTGTTGCTGTAGCCGGCTGGCAGTTCAGCTGGCGCGGCAAACTGGTCGAAGCCGAAATGGCGCGCGCCGAGCACCGCGATCATCTGCGCCGCCATCACTGCAGCCACCAGCAGCCCGGCCGGCAGGTAGCGGGTAAAGCCCTCGCGCAGCGGGGCGGTGTTGACGTCGAGCATCATCACCACGAACAGGAACAGCACCATCACTGCGCCCACATAGACCAGGATCAGCGCGATGCCGAGGAATTCGGCCCGCAGCAGGATCCACAGCATCGCCGCGGTGAAGAAGGTCAGCACCAGCAGCAGCGCGGCGTGGACCGGATTGCGCACGCTGATCACGCCGACGGCACTGGCCAGCAGGATCGCGGAGAACGCGTAGAAGAAGATCAATTCAACCATGATGGTTACCGGTAAGGGGCGTCCTGGGCGCGGTCGGCGGCAATCTGCGCCTCGAAGCGATCACCGATCGCCAGCAGCTTTGCCTTGTTCACGATGTTCTCGCCGCGTTGCTCGAAGTGGTATTCGTGGATGTCTGTTTCGACGATCGAGTCGACCGGGCAGGACTCTTCACAAAAGCCGCAGTAGATGCACTTGAACAGGTCGATGTCGTAGCGCGTGGTGCGGCGGGTGCCGTCTTCGCGCATCTCCGAATCGATCGTGATCGCCAGCGCCGGGCAGACCGCCTCACACAGCTTGCAGGCGATGCAGCGCTCCTCGCCGTTCGGATAACGGCGCAGCGCGTGCAGACCGCGGAAGCGGTTGGACTTCGGCGTCTTCTCTTCCGGATAGTTGAGCGTGTATTTGGGCCGCAGCATGTAGCGGAAGGTGACCGACAGGCCCTTCATCAGCTCGCGCAGCAGCAGGGAATCGAAATAGCGCAGGACAGCATTCATCGCATCAGACTCCGCGCTCGAACCAGCCGGCCTGGAAGACCAGCGCCGTCACCATGATCCAGGTCATCGTGATCGGGATGAATACCTTCCAGCCCAGCCGCATGATCTGGTCATAGCGGTAGCGCGGGAAGGTGGCGCGGAACCAGAGGAAACAGAACATGAAGAAGCCGGCCTTCAGGAACAGCCAGTGCGGCCCTGAATCACCCAGCCAGCCGCCGACCCAGCCTTGAAATGGCGACAACCAGCCGCCCCAGAACATCAGCGCGGTGAGGAAGGAGATCAGGATCATGTTGGCGTATTCGGCCAGGAAGAAGGTCGCAAAGCCGGCGCCGGAATACTCGACATGGCAGCCGGCGACGATCTCGCTCTCGCCCTCGGCGACGTCGAAGGGCGCGCGGTTGGTCTCGGCCACGCCGGAAATGAAATAGACCACGAACAGCGGGAACAGCGGCAGCCAGAACCACTCGAAGAAGCCGGAATTGCCGACCTGCGCCTCGACGATATTGCTGATGTTCAATGTGCCGCTGGCGAGCAGCACGCCGACCAGCGCAAAGCCCATCGCGATCTCGTAGGAGACGATCTGCGCCGCCGAGCGCATCGCGCCGAGGAATGCGTACTTCGAGTTCGAGGCCCAGCCGGCGATGATCACGCCGTAGACGCCGACCGAGGTCATCGCGAGCAGGTAAAGCAGACCGGCATCGATGTTCGACAGCGCGCCGATCAGGCGGCCATCATCGAAGGGAATCACCGCCCAGGCGGCGAAGGCCGGTGCCAGGGTCAGCACCGGCGCGATCAGGAACAGCCGCTTGCTCGCGTTGGCGGGCACGACCAGTTCCTTGAAGATCATCTTGAAGGTATCGGCGAAGGGCTGGGCGAAGGCGATCGGACCGCCGATCCGGTTCGGGCCGCGGCGCGTCTGCATCCAGCCGATGACCTTGCGCTCGGCCAGCGTGTAGTAGGCGACCGCAATGATCAGCGGCAGCATCACCGCCGCCACTTTGATCACCGTCCACACCAGCAGCATCAGATCATCCATGGCTCATCCCTGCTCGCTGGCCGCGGTGGAGGCGCCGAGGCGGATCCGGGTGCCGGTAACCAGGCCGGGCAGCCGCGCGGCCAGCGTCGCTGGCACGAGCACCGTGCCGCGGGCGAT
>JBGTIE010000029.1:0-1746 GCA_041745855.1 Lysobacterales bacterium
GCTCGCGATGGCCCGGATCGTCATTGAGCTTGCCGGCCTGGCGAAGCAGCCGATCGGTCGTGTCGCCCATCGCCGAGACGACGACGACCTGGCCACGATCACGGGTGTGACTGCGCGCGATGCGATCGGCAACGGCGCGCAGGTGGGCATCATCGGCGACCGAGGAGCCACCATATTTCTTGACAACGATAGGCAGGGCAGGGCTGGTGAACATGTTTGCGGATTCCTTCCATTTGATTCATCGATTCGTTCGATTTGTTCAAGGCTTTGCCGGGGCGGGGCCGTTCAATGGGCTGCGAGTCAAAGTGATGATTTGGAGGGCCCAGGGCTCAGGGCCCAGGGCCCAGAAAGGTCAAGAGCCGACTTGGGGCGATTCCAAACGCGATGGCTGTGCGGGCAACCTCCACACTCGCCTCAAGTTGGCCCTGGACTGGGCCCTCCATTCGATCAGCTAGAGCGTTGGCCCGGTTCAGCCTTGCGCTGGTCTCATGGATCGACCGGAGGCAGCGGCTGATGGGCGGCGTCGGCGTGCTGTCCACCGAGCAGATCCAGCAGTGCGGCCAGGCCCTCGTTGAGCTGGCCCAGATGCGTGTCGTCCAAGCGGCCGAGTGCGTCGACCAGTGCGCCCTGCGCCGGACGTGGGGCCTGACTGAGTAACTCGGCCCCGGTGGGTGTAACGTAGATCCGTACCACGCGCTGGTCGGGACCGGCCCGCTCGCGTCGAATCAGACCCTTGATCTCGACCTTGTCAAGGAGGTTGCTGGCGGTGGCCGGCTTGATCGACAGGCGTTGTGAAAGCTCCGAGACGCGCAGGCCCGGTTGGCCGAAGACTTCCCACAGCAGCCATAGCTGCGCCTGGCTGAGGCCACTTTGACGAAGGACGCTGTGGGAGTGGGTCTGAATGGCGCGTATCACGACCCGGAAGCGCTGCACGGCCAGGGCGACCCTGTCCTCGCGCGCGCTTCTCGCCGGTTGGTCGGTGGCCGCGGCGAGCTCGGCCTGACGATATTGCATGAATAAACTGAGGTCCTGAAGATCGCCATCACTGTATCTTGGCTAATAGTTTTGCGCAAACTAACTTTGTGTGAAACTGACTCATACATGAACCTTTCAGGCTGCGCCCACTTACTCTCTGGAACCCCATGCTGACTCAGCTCCGACCCCTTGCCGCGCTGTTGCTTGCCGTGCTCCTGCTCGTCGCCGGTAGCGGCCTGCTGGGCACGCTGCTGGCCGTACGCGGCAGTTCGGCCGGCATGTCCGACGCCATCCTGGGTTGGGTCATGGCGGCCTATTTCGTCGGCTTCCTGATCGGTACCCGCACTGGTCCGCCACTGATCCGGCGGGTCGGCCACATCCGTGCCTTCGCTATTGGTGCCGCGTTGGCGACCGCTGCGGCACTTGGTCACGCGATGACCGACTCGCCGCTGATCTGGGCGGCGCTGCGTATGCTCAGCGGAGTGGCGCTGGTGACGTTGTACACGGTGATCGAAAGCTGGCTCAACGCCGACGCGCCGCCCAGTCATCGCGGCCAGGTGTTTGCGGTCTACATGGGAGTCAATCTGTTTGCGCTGGCCATTGGTCAGCAACTGTTGCTCGCTGCGCCGATCGGCGGCTTCGAGTTGTTCTCGCTGGTCGCGTTGCTCAGTTGCCTGGCGCTGGTGCCAGTGGCCTGGACCCGGCAGCCGCAGCCGCAGTTGAGCGAACCGCGGCCCTATCGGATCGGCAAGCTGTGGGGCAATGCGCCCA
>JBGTIE010000030.1:0-4386 GCA_041745855.1 Lysobacterales bacterium
ACTGGGAGGGTCGCCGACATACTCTTTTCTTCCCACACAACTAGGAGAGCAGAGATGTCGACGACCCAGATTCAATTGTGCCTGATGGTGGCGGTGGCGGTGGAGATTTCGGGGGCCAAATGGCTGGTGGGCTCGACCGCCGGTGGCAACGTCCGGACCAGGGCGCTGACGCAGAAGGGCGCGCAGGAGCGGTTCGCGGCGTTAGTGGCCGAGATCGTCACGGCGGTCAAGAAGTTTGGTGGTGTCGAAGGCACGCGAGTGGTGGTGGCGTATGAAGCCGGTCACGAGGGCTTCTGGTTGGTTCGGGCCTTGCGGTCGGCGGGGTTTGAAGCCGAGGTGATCGACCCGGCCAGTCTGCAGGTGGACCGGCGGGCACGGCGGGCCAAGACCGATCGGTTGGACGTGCGGGCGCTGACCTGGTCGCTGTATCGCTGGATGAGGGGCGAGGAGCAGGCGCTGCGGATGGTGCGGGTGATCAGCGAATCGGACGAGGACGCGCGAGAATGGCAGCGCGAACGCGACCGGCTGGAGTCGGCCCGCCGCGGTGGCCTGGACCGGATCACCAAGAAGCTGCACACACACGGGGCATGGGAGTGGCAGCGTCAGGCCTTGCGTGACGGCAGCATTTGCCGGTTTGACGGCAAGCCGCTCGGTCCGGTCCTTCACAAAGCGATGCTGCTGGAACTCGATCGGGTCGAAACGATTGAGGCGGCGTTGGCGGAACTGCAGAAGCAGGAAGTCAGTCCGGAGGCGCGGGCGAAGATCGATACCTTGAGCCAGCTGCGCGGGATTGGCCCGGTGGGCGCAACCGGATTGGTGTTGCTGCTGTTCTGGCGCGACTTCGACAACCGACGGCAGGTGGGCAGCTGTACCGGGCTCGTCAACGCGCCCTACAGCAGCGGCACGATCCATCAGGATCAAGGGATCAACAGACAGAGCGATCCAAGGCTTCGAGCACTGCTGGTGGAGTTGTCTTGGTTCTGGCTGCGCTATCAGCCTGACAGTGACATAGCGCAGTGGTTCTTCACCCGGACCCAAGGTCAGGGCAAGCGCCACAAGCGGATCATGATCGTGGCGGTGGCCAGACGCCTGGCGATCGCGTTGTGGCGCTACTTGAGTGATGGAGTGATCCCGCCGGGCGCGGTGCTGTCGAAGGTCCCGGCGCGCTGAGCGAAGCGAAAGAGCGGTTTGGCAAGGAGCAAGATTTCGCAAGTTGAAGTGAGCGTGCCCGTACAACGGCCTGGTTGCACCGCCTTCCCGCCCAGTTGCTGGTTCGCCTTGAGCGGTCCGAGCTCTACGATGCGGCGCGGGGCGCGTCAGCATGAGCGGAGTCGAGCCCGGTTTTTTGCGTGCGGTGCACTATTTCGGCACCGCCCAACCGGGAAACTTCTGGGACGCCGCGCGGCTGGAAGATGCGCCGGTGCATTTGCGCAAGATTCGCGCCGATGGCTTCAATGCGGTGATCCTGGTTGTCCCATGGCGAGGCTTGCCAACAGGTTGTGGCCAGGTTGAGCGCCCTACCAGCCCGGTTCCAGCACGATCCCCGACCGCTTCTCCGGCAGCTCAATCTCCAGGAACAGGCCGGGCCGCACCCACGGTATCCAACGCTGGACCGTTCGCGCCAAGCGGGCTTTGCGGGGTAGCAAACGGCCGTGATCGACGGCCGCAAGCCAGCGTGCGCGGCGGATGCGGAAGTCGCTGGACAGGTAGCGAAAATAGCCGGCCAGCTCCGCCATGCTGTACTCCTTCCAGTGATGACCGAAAGTGCGCTTGCCGAGAATCTCCTCGATCGTGATGCCGGCACCGCGCCAGCGCAGAAATCGGCCGATATGCCAGGCACTGCCTTCCAGCGCATAGTAGTTTGGCGTCGTGATGACGATCCGCCCACCCGGCGCAAGCACCCGATACAGCTCCTTCCACAGCTCGACCGGATTGAAGGTCAGATGCTCGATGATCTCGGTGAACAGGATCAGGTCGATCGAATCATCGGCCAGCTGCTGTAGCGCCTGGCCCTGCTCCAGTTCCGGTTCCAGCAGCAGCCGGATCCCCATCCGGCAGGCGGCCTCGCGTACTTCGGGCAGGCCGAAGGTGCCGGGACCGTCGATCGATGTGATCTGGGTATCGGCGTGCGCGTGGAAGGCGGCCTGGTGCAGCCAGTGGCCACCTACATCGAGAATTCGCCGCGCGTGGCCACCACCGCCCCCGACGAGTTCGCTGGTGGCGCGCAGGCGCGCGTAGTGCGCTTCCAGATAGCCCTCGTCGGTGCCACCGCAGCGACTGAAGAAGTCCTTAAGTTGCGCCAGCGACGGCAGCCCGATGCCCTCGTCGCGTTCCGGTCGCCGGATACAAGTCTGCGGCGAAAGGCCGCGGGACCACAGTCGCTGGGGTGGTTCGCCGACGGTCAATGCCGCGACCAGATGGGTCGGGGTCCATTCGCCCGACTGGATGGCCTCCTCATCGCGTAGGTGGATGCGATCGACCCAGGCCCGGTCGTCGTCCGAAGCCGCGTCAAGGTGATGACCGAAAGCCCGCCCGACGAAGGCATCGATGATCGCACCGAAGGGCAGAAACAGTTCGAACTCGAAGCGCTCGATCAGCAGCGGCAGGATGTCCTGGGCCCGGATGCCCTCGAAACCCTCGTGTGAGCAGTCCCAGCTCTCGTACCAGTCCTCCTGCCGTTTCAGCTGCAGGTTGTAGCGGTGCCCGGCCGGCAGCTGGTGCCAATAGCCCCAGATGCCGCGCAAGGCTTCCGGCCAGCACTGGTGGCCGTTGCGGCCGATCATGTCGCTGAGCAGGAACAGCCCGTTCGGCAGCAGCGCCCCCTTGACCGCATCGAACAAGGACTCCAGCTCGACCACATGATGGAGCGACTGGTTGGCCATGACCGCCGCGTAGTGCCGCGCCGGCTGCCACTGGTTGAAGTCGGCGCGAATCGGCAGGATCTCATTCGCAACGCCCGCCTCGATTGCGAGCTGACGACCGCGCTCGAGCATGGCCTCGTTGATGTCCAGGCATTCGATGACGAAGTCGCGCATGCCAGCCTGCCGCATCAGCCCGGCGACCCGTACCTCAGTGTCGCAGTTGCCGCAACCGACGCTGACAAAGCGCGCCGGACCGGAACCGGTCCGCTCAGCCGCCTTCTGTAGGTAACAGGCGAAGAACTGATCGGGGTTTGAAAAGCCGTACTCCTCCATCCATGGCCGCAGGTAGCGGTTGGACCAGTAATGAAAGATCTGCGGCAGCTCATGAACCTCGATCTGATCGGCAAAGATGCTCTGCTCGCGAGCCAGGCGAGCCTCGTACTCTAGGTCTGTCGCGGAACTCAAGGGTGCGTCCGGCGGCTATCGGGCGCGCCAGCGTAGGGCCTGCCCCGGCTCGAAGCAATGCCTCCGCCCGAAGCCCAGCGCGGGCACACGCCACAGCTGGATTGAACTCCGCCTTGCCCAGGCAGTCCCAAGGGCTAACCCTTGTCGCGAAATCCCCGCTCATGAACCCGATCGCCTGTCGATTCGCCGTCTGCTGCCTGACCCTGTTCCTCGTTGCCGCCTGCTCGGGATCGAGCAACAACGGGCCACCGGAAGTTGCGCCGCCGCCACCCGTCGCTCAAGCCGACTTGGCCGAGACCGACAACGGGGCAGAGGTGTTGATCACGGTCCTGGCGAATGATTCGGGCACCGCGCTGCGGCTGCTCGACCTGACAACGCCGGCGCATGGCGAGGCGCAGATCGTCGGGACGCAGATCCGCTATCGGCCGGACGAGGGCCATTTCGGTACCGACGCTTTCAGCTACCGGGTAGCCGATCAGGCCGGCAACGTGGCGAGCGCGCAGGTCACGGTGCGCAGTTTCATCAAGCTGCGCCTGTCAGGCGGCGTGCTGGCGCCACGCGATGAGCTGCTGACGGTGTCCGCGCGGCCGGCTGAGGCGGTGCAGTCGATGGAGATCGGTTCTGCAGGCGACTATGCCCTGGAGATCCGCAGCGATCGCGCCGACCTGCCGCTGTTGATCGAGGCGATCGGCCCGGAGGCCATTGCACCAGTCATCGGCCAGCATTTTGTGAGCCTGCTGCCGGAACTGGGCGATCTGCTCGATCTGGCTGAGTGCACGAACAGCGACTGCACGCTGACCGTGGCGCAGGAGCCGCGCTTGCTGCTGGGCACGCTGCCGACGGCCGAGTACGGATTGCTGCTTGGCCATGCCTCGGCGGAGGAACTGCAGCAGCCCGGCGTGCGGCGCAAGCGTATGGGCTATCTGGTCGGCGCGACGCTAATGATCCATGCGGCCTTGCTCGACCGGGCGCTCACGTCAATCGAGTCGCCGGCCGAACCGCTGCATTCGACCGACAGCCTCGAACTGGCCGCCTCGATCGACGATCTGCGCAAGGTCGA
>JBGTIE010000031.1:0-1548 GCA_041745855.1 Lysobacterales bacterium
AAAGCGCGCGGCATACGGCGCGACCGTCGCGTCGAGCCAGAAGCCAGCGCCCTCGCCGAACTCCCAGTCGCCGGTGGCGGCCTCGATGCCTGTGTCGCGGGGGCTCGTATCCGGGGTGACCAGCACCAGTCCGAGTTCGGCGGCCAGCCGTTGCGCGCCGGCCTTGATCGCGAAGGTCTCCTCGCTGCAGGTCAATCCAGCGAGAAAAACCAGTGCCGGCAGCGAGCCGGAACTGACTTGCGGTGGCCGGTACACGCCGAAGCGGATCGGACCGTTGCACGCTTTCGACTCATAGCTGTAGAAGCCCTGAGTGCCGTCGAAACAGCGCTTTTCGGCGAGCGTCTCGAGCGTCACTTCAGTACACCACGACGCCGCGGATGGACTCCCCATTGTGCATCAGCTCGAAACCCTCGTTGATTTTTTCCAGCGGCATCACATGGGTGATCAGCGGGTCGATCTCGATCTTGCCGTCCATGTACCAGTCGACGATCTTCGGCACGTCGGTGCGACCGCGGGCGCCGCCAAAGGCACTGCCACGCCAGTTGCGTCCGGTCACCAGCTGGAACGGCCGGGTCGAGATCTCCTCGCCAGCCCCGGCCACGCCGATGATCACGCTGGTGCCCCAGCCCTTGTGGCAACACTCCAGCGCCTGCCGCATGACCCTGGTGTTGCCGATGCACTCGAAACTGTAGTCCGCGCCGCCCTTGGTGAGATTCACCAGATGCGCGACCAGATCGCCATCGATTTCCTTCGGGTTGACGAAATGGGTCATCCCGAAGCGCTCGGCCATCGCCTGCTTGGCCGGATTCAGGTCCACCCCGACGATCATTTCCGCGCCGGCCAGCCGCGCGCCCTGGATCACGTTCAGACCGATCCCGCCCAGGCCGAAAACCACGACCTTCGAGCCGGGCTCCACCTTGGCCGTCCAGATCACCGCGCCGATGCCGGTGGTGACGCCGCAGCCGATGTAGCAGACCTTGTCAAAGGGTGCATCCGGACGGATCTTCGCCAGCGCGATTTCCGGTAACACGCTGTAGTTGGCGAAGGTGCTGCAGCCCATGTAGTGATGCAACGGCTTGCCATTGAGCGAGAAGCGGCTGCTGCCATCAGGCATCAGCCCCTGGCCCTGGGTACCGCGGATCGCCTGGCACAGGTTGGTCTTCGGGTTCAAGCAGTAATCGCATTCGCGGCACTCGGGCGTGTAGAGCGGGATGACATGATCGCCCTTCTGCAGCGACTTCACGCCCGGTCCCACCTCGACCACCACCCCGGCACCCTCATGGCCGAGGATGGTCGGAAACAGTCCTTCCGGATCGGCGCCGCTGAGCGTGAATGCATCGGTATGGCACAAACCGGTCGCCTTGATCTCGACCAGCACCTCACCGGCCTTGGGGCCCTCCAGATCGACCATCTCGATGGAAAGCGGTTCGGAAGCGGCAAAGGCGACGGCGGCACGGACTTTCATTGGGAATACTCAGGGCTGAGGGCTGAGGGCTGAGGGCTGAGGGTATACGGCCGGGCTGAGGGCTGGCCAAGAGTGTTTCGAGG
>JBGTIE010000032.1:0-10043 GCA_041745855.1 Lysobacterales bacterium
CGTGCGAGCCTATGTCGCCTTCCTCGATCGCGACCGCGCCGCCTTCGACGCCGCGCTGGCCGAACTCGACGCCCACGCCGATGCGCATCGGGGCAATGTCATCAACGCCGGTTTCTGGCGCCGCCTGGCACCGCATTTCCAGCTCGGCTACCCCGAGGCCGTCATCGTCGGGATGACGCAGTAGCAGGTTCGATCCGGGTCAGATCTCCACGATCGCCGCAAAGCCGCCGAAGATCATGCGCTTGCCGTCGAAGGGCATGTCGCCCTTGGGCAGGCGCGGGTCCTCCATGAAGCGCTTCATGCCTGCGTCGCGGGTGGCCTTGTCGGGCCAGCTGACCCACGCGAACACGACCGACTCGTTCGGCTCGCACAGCACTGCGGTGTACATCGAGTTGATCTTGCCCTGCGGTACGTCGTCAGCCCAGGCCTCGACCACGGCCAGCGCGCCGTGGTCGCGGAAGATCTCGGCGCAGGTCTGCGCCAGCTGGCGGTAGGTTTCCTGATTGGCGGTCGGTACCGGCACCAGGTATCCATCGACATAGCTCATATCCATTCTCCTTGGTTGGTTGAAGCCACTGGGTGGAACAACGATGTCTCCGTTCAGGCGCCGTCGTGGGCCCGTTGCAGCGCGTCGATCTCGATCTTCTGCATCCCCATCAGCGCCTGCTGGACCCGACCTGTGGCGGCCAGGTCGCTGCTGCCCATCAGCCGTGGCAGGGCTTCGGGCACGATCTGCCAGTGCACGCCGAAGCGGTCCTGCAGCCAGCCGCAGGCCAGCGCTACGCCGCCTTCGATGCATAGTCGCTGCCACAGCGTGTCCGTTTCGGCCTGGTCGGCGGTCAGCACGCTGATCGACACGGTCGGATCGGGTTTCGGATCCGGATTGCCGTTCATGGCCATGTAGGGCGTGCCCGCCAGCACGAACTCGACCACCAGCGCCGGGCCGTCCGGATCGGGCCGGTACACCCGCTCGATCCGACTGTCGGGCAGCAGCGAGACGTAGTAGTGCGCCGCCTCCTCGGCCTGCTTGGCGAGGAACACGCAGCTACGGACCTTGGGCGCGCACGTGGCGAACGCGGATTCCTCGTCGGCACTGGTCACCGGCAGCGATGCGGCGAGCGCTTCGAGCTGATCGGCGGCGGCGTTCCAGCCCGGCTCGAAGCCCATCGTCAGGTGCTTCTCGGCCGACTCGACGCTGGCATGGCGGGCACTCCAGCGCATCAGGGTCGCGCCGTCGTCGGTATCGCTGAACTCGACGACGCCGGTCATGAAAGGCTCGGCCAGCGGCCGGAAGCCCTCGCTGAAGCTGTCGGTGAACTGCAGCCGCCGGCCCGGCGAGACCTCCAGAAAGCAGCCCTGGGAGGGCATCCGCTCACCGTCCGGGCCGCACATGGTCAGGTTGAAGCGGCCGCCCGGGCGCAGCTGCATGTCCGCCGCTTCCACCCACCAGGGCTTCGGGCAGAACCATTGTTGCAACAAGGCCGCTTCGCTCCAGCAGCGCCAGATCGCCGCGCGCGGGGCGGCCAGTCGGCGCTCCAGCAGCAGGGTCAGGCCGTCATCCAGCCGTTGGATCGGGTTCACGGTGTGTGCTCCATGGGATTCAAGTCAGGTCGAAGGGTTGGGATCGATGCCAAACAGCATCTGGATGTAGCGCTTGAGGTGGTCGCAGCTCTGTTCGGCGACCGCGATGGCGTCGCTCGCCTTGGCCAGCACGAAGGCGCCTTGCAGCACGGCCTGGGTGTGCAATGCCAGGCTGCGCGGCGTCCAGTCGGGGGCGAGGCGATGCTGCTCGCAGGCCGCGCTGATGTCTGCCTCGAGCGTGGCGGCGTGGTTGTAGATGCACGCCGCACAGGCCTCACGCAGCGCCGGGCTGGCCTGGTACATCTCCTGCACCACGGTGCCGGCATAGCAGCAGACCTGCGCCGGCGTGCCCCGCAACAAGGCCTTGCGGAAGTCGACATAGGCGACCAGCCGCTGCAGTGGATCACCTGGCTGGTGGTACGGCGCACCGGCAAACAGCGCCGACGTGGACTCGCCCCAGTACTCCGCCGCCGCCACCCCGAGCGCTTCCTTGCTGGCGAAATGATGGAAGAACGCCCCCTTGGTCACCCCCGCCGCCGCACACAACTGATCGACCGTCGTCGCGGTGTAGCCCTGAGCGCGAAACAGCGCCAGGGCGGCGTCGAGCAGGCGATTACGAGCGGGAGCGGCTTTGGTCATCGATGCCAGTGCGTGATCCGGTGCGAAATACAGTACCGACTAGTTGGTATGTTTGCAAGCGTGGATTTGATGATGACTCGTAGGTCGTGTTTGTGAGCGCAGACCCTCAAGTTGGAAGTAGCGCGGTCCCGGCGCGCGTAGTGCCACGATCTTCGCGCCAGTCCCCCTTCGCGCCGGTGGCCGCGGCCACATCAGAGCGCGAGCAAGAGCCACGGTTCATACTCGTACTCAGCATCGCGGTACTCGTACTCGTACTCGATCCCGTCCTCAGAAACGGCCAGGGTTCTTTAAGCGAACCGAGTCAGCGCGAAGCCATTGGCCACGAGGCGAGCCACGCTGCTTTCGAGTACGAGTACGAGTACCGTTGCACTGAGTACGAGTACGACTGCCTGGCGGCTAGGCGTCTCTCCGATCAATTGCAAGTCTCCCGCGTTGGACACACAAGTGCAGGGTAGCTCCTGTACGAAAACTGACACTCCAGTCAGGCTGGCCAGGAGATAGAGTGAACGTTACCAGCCAGATGCCATTGCTAAAGCCAAGCTGCAACTCCGGTATGCGGCCAGAGAGCGTGGCCGATGCAACAGTGGTGCCTAGGAGCTGGTCAGCCAGAGAACTGCGCTTGGCCGACGAGCAAGATCTGCCGCCGATGATGGAACGTGCTTTCTCGATCCGCCAATCAGAGCCGGCGTAAACGGTGAACTGCCCTACTGGGTTTCCGGAGGAGCCATTCCTCCGTGGTCGTGGGTTGAGTTGGCCGAGCTCCAAATACAAGGCGGAGTAGTCACCGAACCAGACGTGCGAGACGGCATGGCCAGCAAGTTGCTCAATGGAAGGCTGTGTAAGGATGGGAAAACTCCAACGCCTGGGCTAAGCCGCGCTGCGAAGCGGAGTCGGTTCAAACGTCAGGCGACTGGCTCAAGATCGCCAGGAAAACGAGTGGCTGTGTCCCATTTCGACATAGGGAAGTCCTCAGGGACGGCGCGGCGGAACCATGCCCTGTTGAGGTGAGCGTAGACGTGGCCCAGGTCTATCCGCAAGTTCCCCTCCGAATAGTCCGGATCGCGCGAAATTTCTTTGAGAAGATCGCCTAGATGTTCATGCGCATCAGTAAGCTCGTCGAGCAACAGTGCCCATCCGACTGGATTATTCTTGCGATTGATCATGATTCTGTCCCCCGACGTCTTGAGTTAAGCCGCACTATCAGGGACCCCAATAGTCAAATGAAAAGCTCACTCCCTCCGGAACCTCAAAGCTGAGTTGTCCCCCACACTCAACAGTAACCAGACCGGGCTTTACTGGGCCCGGCGTACCAACTGGATGTAGCCATTCTTGGCCATTAACGATGATCGGGCCGCAGCCACCCCCGTTGTCGTCGACAAACACCAAGTAAGTCGCACCATCTGCTGAGGGCGATGCGCTACCTCGCAAGTGCTCGCTGCTGCACGCGGCAGACAAGGCGCCCAACAACAGCGACAATGCGAAAACGACGGAGCGAGCGTTGAGACTAATCATAAGCTAAAGGTGCCCTCCAGCGCCGTGAAAAGCGGCAGCGGCACGATGAAACATCAGCACGATTGCCCCCCCGCTGTCCGCTTGACCACATGGTTCGAGTACGCCGCGACTGCAGTTCTTCCCATTCATTCGAATATGCCGCAAGATCCGTGATCACGCCAGCGCTTCGAAGGTTACTTGTCTCCGAGGTGTCGACGGTAGTCCCTCTCGTCCAGACCGAAACCGGCGCGCATGCCCCGAAGGAAACCGCCGCGCGGCGTGGTCGCTGCGTCCCAATTCCGCGCACCGATTAGGGCGAATCAGTCCGAGACCCGCTGAGAGACCGACGCCGCCGAGTGACGCTTCGCACTCGCGATGAGCTTCTCATCAAGACACATTGAGTCGCTCATGGTCGAATGTCGGCTCTGACGTCACGCGCCTTTCGAGTACGAGTACGAGTACCGTTGCACTGAGTACGAGTACGACCGTCCTGAGCGGCACGACTTTCTTGAGCGGCGAGCGAGGTTAACCGCCAACGAGCTTGTCATAGCCAGCATGGCTGCGACGACTCCGTCAGGGCCATCTACACCGAGCGCCCGGTAGTGCAGACCGACACGAACTGACCAGAAACGGCCAGCCCGCTTGAAGTGCAGGGACGGGTGGAGCGGGTTTGACTTGAGAAGTTGATAGTTGCTGTCAGCAACTCGCCGGATGTGGACTGGAAGCGCTTCGTAGGCAGCCCAAAATTCCGGCGTAGCGAAGTGATTCACAGAGGCTTGGTCATTCCTGAAGCATGCGATTGCAGCGCCTTCTGGGCGAGACCGTCAAGCTTGCCCGAAGCAGCGTCCTGCTCGAGTTGGCGGTCCCATGCATCCGCATCAAACTCGGCGTACCAGGCGCGAAAACGCGCAAGCTCCTGCGGCGAGAGCTTGGCGAGTTGGAGTTCAATTTCTTCCACGGTGCCCATGGCTCAAGTCTAGCAGAAGCCTTTTTCGGAGGCCTTGTGACAGTGCTGCTTCAGCTTGAGCCCTTGCTTGTGCTCCCAACCGCTCAACCCCACTACTCCGCAACAAACGCGTGCGACACAAACTGGATTCGCCCTTCCTCGTCCATCGCCAGCAGCTCGACCCGCCAGCGCGCGGGGTAGTCGGGTAGCTCGATGGCCAGACTGCGGGAACGACCGCGACGGAGCTCAAGCGCCGGTTGCCAGTAGGCCACCTCGGGCGGATGGCGGGCGGCCACTTCGGAAGGTAGCGCCGGCCACAGTGGGAACGGCCCCGCAACGGATGACATTAGGTGATTTCCGTAAGGTAGCGCTTCCCCGCTGCGATCGAGGAACTCCACCTCGCGCCAGGGCTCCAGCGCCGGCCGGGTCGGATCGTAGCCATCCATCATCGTGCTGCGCAGCCGTGGCGGCCATCCATCGATCACTATGGGCTGGATCCAGTTGGTCAACGAATAGAAGGTCGAGTCTCCGTACTCGTCCACCAGGCGGTCGTCAACGACCCGTACGCTGACATTCACTCCGTCGCGGACGCGCGGATGCAGCCGCAACCGCAGCGTGCCATCGTTGACCCGCGGGACCAGACCTTCGACCCTGATCAGTTCTGCGGGAGGCGGCTGCAGGCAGATGTCTTCACCAATCAGGCGCACCTGCGGTAGTGGCTCATGCTCCGGGGCAAAAGGCACGACCAGCACAGCCAGCCGATAGCAGCCGCTAAGCCCGGCAGGTGGTTGCCAGCGCAGGATGTCCATGTGCTCCGGCACCGGCAGCCATTGCGCGACGCGTAGTTCGTCGTCGGCCAGTGTCAGCAGCAGCCGTACCTGAGCATGCGAGTGCTGCAGGCGAAACTCGAAGGCCTCGCCATTGGCCAGATGGCTTTGCGGCCCTTGGGCTCTCGGCCGCATCAGGGTCAGCGGTTCGGTCGGGCTCAGCGAAAGCGCATAGTCCACGCCTACGGCCAGTCGGAAACGGTTGCGCAGGTAGCCGTCGGCCTGCAGCAGGACCTGGTAGGCGCCCTCGCTGGCCAATTCGACCCCGCAACGGTCCACGCCGTCGGCAACCACCGTGCATCCCGCGCTGGCCTTGCCGCCGCCATCGATGCGTTCGAACAACAGCTCGGCCCGTGGCGGCGTCGTCGTCGACCCAGACAGATCAACCGCCAATGCGCCCAGTTCAATCCGGCCGGGCTGCACTGGCAGCAACGGCAGTCCCACCACGCCCAACTGGCGCTGCGCGATCATGGTCCGCGAGACGGATTCCGAACGTGGCTCGTCACCGGTCGAATCTACCACCCTGAATGTCCAGCTTGCAGACGGGCAGGATGTCGCCAGAACTAGATCGAATACGGCGCGCCCGTCCGCAGCAGTCGTGGCGACTTGCACCGGCAGGCCCCCGCAGGAGTCTCGTTCGGGCGCGGTCGGCTGAGCTGTTGGATCGACGAAATGCACCCCGGCGTTGCCGTCGCCAGCCGGACTGTCGCGAACCTCACCGTCGACCGACGGGCTGGCCATCAGCTTTTCGCCGCTCAACCTTGCTTGCGATGCTTGCAGCAACAGGGGCACCCCTACCGCTGGTGTCCCGTCGGCCCAGCGGGCCAGCGCAGAGATTTCGACCCGCTCGCCGGCCAGCAACGGTCCGATCGGTACATCCAGACGCACGTCAATACGTGCCGCAGCCGCGCTCGACACGTTCTGGACCACGTGCCACAGCTGAGTGCCATCGGGCCAATCCAGCCGCAAACGCCACGTCTGCTTCGATGCGGCTGGATAGTCAGGAATTTGAAACTCACCGTGCACACCGCCTCGAGCGTCCTCTTCCAACATGGCCTCGTCAACGACGACATTCCAGGCCAACAGGCTGGCTTTCACCGGTGCTCCGGCCCCGGCCACTTGCGGGAGTGACTCACTGCGCCGTGCGAGCAGGCGGAAGCGAAGCGGCTGACCCGGCGCGTAGCGGTCACTATCGGTCCACCACAGCGCGTCCACTTCGGCGTCGCTGCGGTGGAAATAGTAGACATCGTTCTCCGGGCCCATCGTCGGCCGCAGGCGCAACAGCGCACCGCGGCCCGAGTGCAGAGCTTCGACGAGCATCGGCGGCTCATCGACCGGGGGCGATATGCGCGACTCGATCAGCCACGTGCCGGGTACACGGGCGATGCCCTTGTCGTCAGTCTCGGCGTTGTGCGTCTGCCCATCGCGCCGCAAGGTCACCTCCACCCCGGCAATCGGGGCGCCATCGGAGAACTCGGTCGCGACCAGCATCAGCTCATCTTTGAACTGCACCGCGTGCAGACCGAAGTCCGCGACGCTGGCATGACTGTCGTAGCGGCGAATCGTGGACCAGCCGACTTGCTCCACGTCCAGCGGCAACATTACCCGTTGCAGCGCCAATGGATCGGCTGCCACCGGCTGGGTAAACTCGACCTGCTGCCGCTGTGCGCCCAATCGGAAGTGATCGACTGCCAGGCTTGCGCGGGCGTGCGCATTGGCCATCCAGCGCCACGGCGAAGCTTCGCCTCGGCGCAGGCTGAGCAATCTCGGACCGACCCGGGGTGGCGTCGCATGTTGGTGGGCGCCGATGCTCAGGGTGTAACTGGCCGGCTCGATCGGCCGACCCTCCAGTTCCGCCGCCTGTGCCGGCCAGTCGATCCGGTAGTTCGTGTCGCGCTCGGCACCATGCAGCGGCAGCGACCAGACTTTTCTGGACCGCGTTGCATCGCGCTCAGCACCGAACTGGCTGGCGTAGGCGTACAGCGGCAACGGCAGCGCATCGATCATCAGCTGTAGCGTCTCATCCCCGGGACGGTCATCGAAGTACAGCCGGGGTTGGTCGTTGCACGATGGCCGCGCCGGGGAGCGCCCATCCGGGCAGTTGCTTGCAACGCCCAGCACGCGCGGCCGCTGCCAGTCGAACAGCAGCGGTGACACGAAGTTTGCGATCATGCCCGGGTCGACCAACCGTAGTTGAACCTGCTGGCCATGTCTCGGTGGTTCCGGCGTACTCAGGCGCCATGCGGCCACGGCAGGTTGGCGCCAGGTCTGCACCGGATTGGTCATCGGCACGAAGGGCGGCTGCTCCAGGCGCCACTCGATCTCGGTCCGCTCTTCCAGCAGGCTGCGCTCCAGTTCGAATGCCTGCGCTTGACCGTCGAAAGTCAGTTCCAGCGAAGCGGCCAGCTGCGCCTGGTTCCAGACCATCGGGGAAAGCAGGATCAGGGCAAAGGCGGGACTGCTGTCGACCTCGCCGCGCACGGCTTGGCGGGGCGTGCGCAGGCGAGTGGCAAGATCGGTGATGGGCTGCGCCGACCATTCTTCGAAGCGGGAACCGTCGATACTCAGAGCGAGCCATGCTCCTGCGGGCGGATTCCAGCCGCTCGGAGACGTACAGCGCAGCCCGCGACCGCGCAAGGGCTCACAGGGCCATGCAGAGAGTTCTCCACCAAGGATGCCGTCGATCTCGCCTCTCGGCAGCTGGACGAGATTGGGCATGCTCAGCCGCACGGACCAGTTTGAGGACGCGGCGGGGTTGAAGTTGAACTCCAGCAAGCGCCATGCGCCGGTCTCCTTCGGGTCGCCGTCGGGCGGTGCTGGCAAGGGCTCGACCTTGCCGGTTGCCAGATTGCGGCGCATCCACTGGCCGTTCTCGAAATAGAGCGACCAGCCCTCGGTGGCGCCGGCAATGCGTGCGATCGGATCGCTGGTCGGTACGTCTTGCGCTTGTACCGGCGCGATGACGCCGGCCGCGACCAACAGCGCCACCGGGGCCGTGAATCGAATCGCCATCGCCGCCGCACGCGCCATCGCATTCACCTTGGGTGCTTGCGGCCACACTGCCTGAGGCGTGTGAAACAGGCAAGTAAGCGGCACAAGGCCGGTGACCCACAACGCCAGCTGTCCGGGTAGCTGCGGGCTGGGACCGACACTGTTCGGCTCAAGCAGGAGATGTCGTTCGCGCCGCGTGGTTCGGCGAAGAGCAAAGCGGTGCCAGGTCACCGCACTCCAAATGGTGCGCCTGGCGCCACCTTTGGAGTGCGCTGGCCTGACAGCGCTTTGCTTCTTCGTCACGCGGCGCGAGCAGACCAGATTCGCGTCGCAGGTCGCCACGCTGTGCTCTTCGCCCCAATGGGGCAGCACAAGTTACCTTGGGGCAACGCCCCAGGTAGGCGGCGCGCCTTGAACCGCGCCAGTTTTTCAGCAGCCGACCATGGTTCGCCCCTTCAGGGCTCTGGTTTTCGTGGTCCGGTTTTCCTGGGGCGTTGCCCCAGGCTAACGTGTGCTGCCCTTTCAGGGCGGTAAAGCAATAGCGAAACGCAACTGGATCGCCGCGGTCGCTTGGGCTCCCTCGCGATGACGAGGGTTCATGGCCAGTGCCCACATTCGGGCTAAAAAGGCTCGCAATAGCGAATCACAAGTCCAGCTCAGCCCTCGTCTTCGATTCCAACCCGAAGTCCCTCGACAAAGTCCAGATCGAGTTCGACCCCGGGAATTGCGTCAAGGGGCACCCTGCCGCGGGTGTGGACGATGTCGGGTTTGCCGAACTGCTGGCCGTCGTGCCGGTAGATGCTGAGCACGCCGCCGATGACGTCGATCAGCCACAACTCGCGCACGCCGGCGCGTTCGTAGGCTTGACGCTTCTCGATCTGGTCGAAGCTGGCGGTACTGGGGGAAAGGACCTCGATAATCACATCCGGCGCCCCGCGCACGCCGCGGGCGTCGATCTTGGCCGGATCGCAAACGACCAGCAGGTCTGGCTCGAAGACGGTTCTGATGTGTTCGTCGGCCTCGCTCCCGGATGGCAGCCGAACCCCGACCGGCCCGGCGCGGGCCTGGCAGCGATGTCCCTGCAAAGCGTTGCCGAGTTGGCGCGACAATTCGAAGACCACGCTTTGATGCGCCCAGCTTGGCGGTGCCATTGCCACGGCCTGACCGTCGCACAACTGCCAGCGCTCGTCTTCCGGCCAGCGGCAATAGTCGGCGAAGGTGAACTCGCCTTGCTTTTGCGCGAGCCGGGTCATCGCATCTCCTGGGTATGGCCAACGCCTCGGCGGCTAGCTTAGCGCCAGGCGATCGCATTGCCGAGTCGGCGGGCATATTCTGAATTCTCAGCGGCGCTTTTTGCTTCGGACCGTGCGAGGTGATCGGGCGCAGCCGCTGAGACCGGCGTTCGGGATAGCGCATCGAACGAAGCGTACGGCGCGGGTCACAACGGCCTTCTATGACTCCACCCTTGTCAAGGCCCTGGACGCTCTTTTCTCGATTTTCTGTTGTCCGTCGTTCGCTAGTCACTTCCTCGTTGTGCAAGATCCCGCAATCGCTGTCGAAGCTCGGTC
>JBGTIE010000033.1:0-2539 GCA_041745855.1 Lysobacterales bacterium
GGTACAACCCCACGACATGGTTGACACTTTGACCCCACGACATGGTTGACAGTTCCGGGTTCACCCGCCTCCGATGGAGGCATGCCCTGGAACGAGACCAACATCGTGGACCGCAAACTCGCCTTCGCTCACGAAGCCATGCAACGAGGAGCCAATATGAGCGCTCTGTGCCGACATTACGGGATCAGCCGTCAGACGGGGTACCTGATCTTAGAACGGTTCCGTGAAAGCGGTGCCAATGGGCTCGCCCGGCGGGCTTCAGCGCCGCTCCATTCCCCTCAGGCGTGGCCTGATGACCTGCGGGCCGAGGTAGTGGCGTTGCGTAAGCGGTACGGTTGGGGCGGCAGAAAGCTGCGCCTCGTGCTCTTGCGCGGTCATGATGATCGCGATTTGCCGAGCGCGAGCACGTTCGATCGCTGGATCGAAGATGCTGGGCTGAGCAGCCCGCGCAGCCCGCGGCGCAAGCGGGTGCCTGGTGGTGGGCCGATCTTACGTGCAGAGCGGCCGAATCAGGTCATGGCGGTCGATTTCAAGGGCGAGTTCAAGCTGGGGAATGGGCGCTATTGCTACCCACTGACGGTGACCGATCTCTACTCACGCTATCTGCTCGGCTGTGTGGGTTTACCCGGGCCGCTGCTGGCGGAAACGCGGTGCTGCTTTGAGCGGATATTCGCGACGTACGGGCTTCCAGAGCGGATTCACAGCGACAATGGGACACCCTTTGCCAGTACGGGTATCGGCAATCACTCGCAGCTGTCGGTCTGGTGGTTGCAACTGGGCATCACCGTGGAGCGCTCTCGCCCGGCCCATCCGCAAGACAACGCCAGTCATGAACGCATGCATCGAACATTGAAGCAGGCGACCACGAGGCCCCCGAGCGCATCGTTCACCGCGCAGCAGAAGCAGTTCGATGCCTTCCGAGAGGTGTTTAACCACGAACGCCCGCACGAGGGGATCGGCGGTAAAACACCAGCGGATCTCTATCAGAAATCACCACGACGACTGCCAAAGCGCTTGGAAGATTGGGATTACCCACCGTACGCTGAAGTCCGTCGGGTCGCCCCCAATGGCTGCATCGGGTGGAGAGGAAGAGAGGTCTCCATTGGGAAGGCGTACACCGGCCAACTCGTGGGATTGATGGCTGATGATGAAGACACGTGGCGCGTCGCTCTCGGCGACTTGGAGCTCGCCGTCCTCAATGAACGCACCGGTAGTCTCCAACGCCATGCAGCTGAATTGCAGGTCCCGAACCGGCGTCGCCTGCCATGACGCCGCACCTTTCGACAGCGCTGATCCAGCCTTTCGACGCTACCCCTTGCGGCCCTATTGGCCGCGGGGCGTCGAAAGCCTGGGCGCCGTCGAAAGCTGCTCGCACATCTTTCAGCCCGACGACTGTCAACCAGGTCGTGGGGTCAAACTGTCAACCTTGTCGCGGGACATTCACGACGCCCGACGCAAGCGAGCACGAAAGCTCGCCTGCAACAGTCTCTTCACCCCCGCACCGCAATGCGACGCTCGTCTCTCGTCGCTCGCTCCTCGCCTCAATACCCCGCTCTCAGCGTTCCCGTGGTAGCCGCCCAAAGCCCCTAGGGGGTCGAACCATCTCACCAGACGCGCCCGCACAGCGATGCGGAGCGATTCGACGAGCGACGAGAGACGCCCGACGCCAGCGAAATCATCGCCCGAATAGAGTCCACGACATACCCGAAGACCCCAGACGTCCCATTCCCGCCGCTTCCCTCCATCCGCCGAAAACCCAGCCTGACCCACCCCGCATGACCGACCCCACCACACCCAAGATCCACAAACTGGTCGACCCGGAAACCGGGCAGCCGGTGCATCTGGTGTATGCCATTCCGCCCGAACTGCTCACCGGCGGCGTGCCTGCCGACGACGGCATCAGCCTGCAGGATCTCATGCAGCGCCTGTGGTGCGGGCGATTGTGGATTATGGCGGGTACCGTGATCGGCGCGGTGCTGGGGTTGGCGATCGCGTTGAGCAAACCCAACGTCTACACGGCGGAGGTGGTGGCATTGCCGCCGGCTGAGAAGGGACCGGGGGCGAATCTAGCACAGTTTGCCGGCTTGGCCGCCGTGGCGGGAATCAATTTGCCCACGGGAGAGGGGACCTCGAAGGATTCTCTGGTTGCGATCCTCAACAGCCGGACATTGCATGAGCAACTGATCGAGCAATATCAATTGGCGGCGCATTACCAGATCGCCGATTCCCGTGACCGCACCCTGAAGGCCTTTCGCAGCGATTGGTCGGTCAAGGCACCCAAGAACGCAGCGACGATCACCTTCGGCTATACCCACATCGATCCACAGCAGGCAGCCGCCGTGGCGAACCGGGCTTCTGAACTCTTGCGTGAGCTGTTTACCCAGATGCAACAAAGCGAAGCAGCCCGCGAGCGCACCTTTCTGGAGCAACGGCTCAAGCAATCGGAAAGTGATTGGAAGAAAGCCGCTGATGTTATGGCCAGCTTCATGCGTGAGCACAAGGCAGTCCAGATCGAAGCTCAGACCGAAGCGACTGTCGC
>JBGTIE010000034.1:0-5233 GCA_041745855.1 Lysobacterales bacterium
CCTTTCGGGCGCATCGGTTGCAACCGGCCCTTCTGGTCGCGGAAGGGTCCAACGGCCCGCGGTAATGCGGGTTTCATGTGACAAGGCAAAAGGAAACAACAATCATGGCAACCCATCAGGTGCCGGTGGAATTTCGTGACGACAAGGGGAAAGGTGCGAGCCGCCGCCTGCGTCGCACGGAAATGGTCCCGGCGATACTCTACGGCGGCGATCTGCCGCCCCGCTCCCTCCAGATGACGCAGAAGCTGGCCACGCTGTACGCCGCCAAGGAATGGTTCTACACCAGCGTGCTCGATCTGACCGTCGGTGACGACGTGCAGAAGGCGGTGCTGCGTGACATGCAGCGTCACCCGTACAAGAAGCGCATCCTGCATCTGGATTTCCAGCGCATCAACGAGTCCGAGACGCTGCGTCTGCGGGTGCCGCTGAACTTCCTCAATCAGACCACCTCGCCGGCCGGCAAGATCAGCGGCTGCGTCATCCTGCACGAACTCAATGACGTCGAGATCGAGTGCCTGCCGAAGGATCTGCCCGAGCACATCGACGTGGACCTGAGCAAGCTCGAAGTCGGCGACATCGTCCATCTGTCCGAGCTCAAGCTGCCGCCGGGTGTGGAAGTACCGGAACTGAAGTTCGGCAAGGAACACGACGTGGCCATCGTCACGGCGAAGATGTCCAGCGTCGCCAGTGGCGACGAGGACGAGGAGGCCGCAGCCGAGGGCGACGGCGCAGACGCCTGAGCCAACGATGGCATTGCGCCTCATCGCTGGCCTGGGTAACCCCGGCAGCGAGTACGCCAGAACCCGGCACAACGCCGGGTTCTGGTTTATCGAGCAACTGGCAGCCGACCTGAACGAGCGTTTTCTGCTTGAGAGCAAGCTGCAGGCGGAAGTCGCCAAGGCTCGGCTGGGCGGCGACAGCGTGCTGCTGGTCAAGCCGCTGATCTACATGAACCGCAGCGGTCAATGTCTGTCGTCGATCCTGCGCTATTTCAAGATCGAAGCCGATGAGATGCTGGTGGCGCACGACGAACTGGACCTGCCTACCGGCACCGCCCGACTCAAGTTCGATGGCGGCCACGGCGGCCAGAACGGCCTGCGCGACATCATCGCCCACCTCGGCCACGCCCGCTTCCACCGCCTGCGCATCGGCATCGGCCATCCCGGTAACAAGGATCAGGTCACACCGTGGGTGCTCGGGCCACCGGGCAAGCAGGATGCGGAATTGATGAATGACAGTATTGCGAAGGCGCTGACGGCCGTGCCAATAATGTTCGACAAGGGGATGGAGGAGGCGACGAAGTTTTTAAATAGCAAATAAGGCGTTTTAGGTTTTAAGTTTTAGGTTAAATAAGAGCAGTTTTAGGTTTTACGTTTTAGGTATTAGGGTAAGAGCCAGATCAAGAGCGCAAGAACCGCAGCCGCTGCTGCAGCGTGATCTCGCACCCGCCCGTGATCCTGCTCTGGCTCTGGCTCAAGCTCTGGCTCTCGCTTTTCCTTAAAACTTAAAACCTAAAACATAAAACGCTCTTCCCAACCAAAAAGCCGCAAGTCCCCATTCCACGAAACCCTACCCCGAGGCAAGAAAAAGTGGCCATCCAATGCGGTATCGTCGGTCTGCCGAATGTCGGCAAGTCGACTCTGTTCAATGCGCTGACGCGGGCCGGGATTGCGGCGGAGAATTATCCGTTCTGCACCATCGATCCGAATGTCGGGGTGGTGCCGGTTCCGGACCCGCGGCTGCAGCAGTTGGCGGCGATCGTCAAGCCACAGAAGGTGATTCCGACCAGCATGGCCTTCGTTGACATCGCCGGGCTGGTCGCCGGTGCCTCCGAGGGTGAGGGGCTGGGCAACAAGTTCCTCGCCCACATCCGCGAGACCGACGCGATCGCGCACGTGGTGCGGTGCTTCGAGAATGACGACGTGGTCCACGTCGCCGGCAAGATCGATCCGCTGTCGGACATCGAGATCATCGACACCGAACTGGCACTGGCCGATCTGGATACGGTCGAGAAGGGTCTGCATCGGGCCGACAAGCTGGCCCGCGCCGGCGACAAGGCGGCGATCGCGCGCAAGGAATTGCTGCAGCGGGTCAAGGCGGCGCTGGATGCGGGCAAGCCAGTGCGTGCGCACGGTCTGGACGCGGAAGAGAAGCTCGCCCTGCGCGATCTGTGCCTGCTCACGGCCAAGCCGGTGATGTACATCGCCAACGTCAGCGAAACCGGCTTCACCGACAACCCGCTGCTAGACCGCGTCCGCGAGCTTGCCAACAGCGAAGGCGCCGAAGTGGTGCCGGTATGCGCGGCGATCGAGGCCGAGCTGTCGCAGCTCGAGGACGACGACCGGATGGCTTTCCTGCAGGACATGGGACTGGAAGAGGCCGGTCTGGACCGGGTCATCCGTGCCGGCTACCAGCTACTCGGGCTGATGACCTACTTCACCGCCGGCCCGAAGGAAGTACGCGCCTGGACCGTCCGCAAGGGCAGCACCGCACCCCAATCCGCCGCCGCCATCCACACCGACTTCGAACGCGGCTTCATCCGCGCCGAAACCATCGCCTTCGACGATTACATCAAGTACCGCGGCGAAGCCGGCTCCCGCGACGCCGGCCGCCTGCGGCTGGAAGGCAAGGAGTACATCGTCCAGGAAGGCGATGTGCTGCATTTTCGGTTTAATGTTTGAAGAGCGAGGGCTGAGGGCTGAGGGGTGAGGGCCTCGAAAGAGCAGGGCTGAGGGCTGAGGGCTGAGGGGTCAGAAGAGCAGGAAGAGCGAGGGCCCAGGGCTCAGGGCCCAGGGCCCAGAAGAGCGGGAAGAGCAGGGCCCAGGGCTCAGGGCCCAGGGCCCAGAAGAGCGGGAAGAGCAGGGCCCAGGGCTCAGGGCCCAGGGCCCAGAAGAGCGGCGGAGTGCGCGTAGGATGTCGGTGAGAGAAACGAACCGCATCGAACAAGGACCCAGAACAGCCGCGGCCGAGTCCTCGCCGCAGGTCCTCCGATCTCGGCCTTCGTAGGCCGGTTCCTCGCGCCCGCCAAGCTACGAGTTTCGCCCAGTAACAGCCAGCGCGAGGCGGCCGGCGCTCTTGTGTCAAAGAGAAAGAGCAGGTCATCGATTCCCCGAAAGCTCGAGCGATGTGGGCGCGAGGCTGTGTCTCGTTGTTGCGTGGATTGTGAGCGAAGCCAGAGCGGCAGCAATCTGCCAAGAGCAGAGCGGTAGCAAGCTACCGCACTCCATATTAGAGCCAGGAGCGCAGGACCGCGGCTTTCCTGGGCCCATTGCCCTGCTCTTCTGACCCTCAGCCCTCAGCCCTCAGCCCTGCTTTACGTCCCAGCCCTCAACCCTCAGCCCTAAGCCTCCACCAACGTCCCCAACTGCTCCCCATGAACGATGTCCAACAAACCGCCCTTGCGGTTCATGTCGTAGATGCGGATGGGCATGTCGTAGTCGCGGCACAGGGCGATGGCGGTGGTGTCCATCACGGCCAGGCGGCGCTCGATGACTTCGGTGAAGGTGACGCGGTCGTAGCGCTTGGCGGTCGGGTCCTTCATCGGATCGGCCGAGTACAGGCCGTCGACCTTGGTCGCCTTGATGACCAGTTCGGCATTGATCTCGATCGCGCGCAGGGCGGCGGCCGAGTCGGTGGTGAAGAAGGGGTTTCCGGTGCCGGCAGCGAAGACGACGATGCGGCCCTTTTCCAGATGCCGGATCGCGCGACGGCGGATGTAGTCCTCGCAGACTTCGTTGATCTTGATCGCGCTCATGACCCGCGCCAGCCCACCGCGCTTCTCCAGCGCATCCTGCATCGCCAGCGCGTTCATGACGGTCGCCAGCATGCCCATGTGGTCGGCGGTGGCACGATCGAGTCCGGAGGCGGCCAGTCCGGCGCCACGGAACAAGTTGCCGGCACCGATGACCACGCCCATCTGGACGCCGTGGCGGGCCACGTCGATGATTTCGGCAGCCAGCAGTCCCAGCACCTGGGGATCGATACCGAAAGGCTCGGCACCGAGCAGCGCCTCACCGGAGAGCTTGAGCAGGACCCGCTTGTGGACCAGCGGGCGACTCGTGGTGGCTGTCATTGCGATAGGCTCCCCGTAGATTGGCAGATGGAGAACTGCTCGCCTGACGCCGGCAGTTCGGCGCTATCCGTACAGGGGCGGGCCAATGCCCGCCCCTGTCGGAACCACTATTTGGAAGCCTGGACCTGCGCCATCACCTCGGCGGCAAAGTTCTCTTCCTTCTTCTCGATGCCCTCGCCGACCTCGAAACGGGTAAAGGCGGTCACTTTCGCAGCGTGCTTCTTGAGCAGGCTCTCGACCGTGGTGTCGCCGTCCTTGACGAATGGCTGGCCGAGCAGGGTGATCTCCGCCAGAGCCTTGCGCAGCTTGCCTTCGACCATCTTGGCGATGATCTCGGCCGGTTTGCCGCTCTCGGCGACTTGCGCGGCAAAAATCCCGCGCTCGTTCTCGATCACGTCGGCGGGCACGTCGTCGGCACTGATGTACGGCGGCTTCATCGCCGCGATATGCATCGCCAGATCGCGGCCCAGATCGGCGTCGCCACCTTCCAGCGCGACCACGACACCGATCCGGCTGCCGTGCAGATAGGCGCCAATGGCATCGGCACTGACGTTGATCATCCGACGCAACTGGATGTTCTCGCCGATCTTGGCAATCAGGGTCTGCCGGCGCTCATCGACGCTCTGGCCATCGATCTGCACCGTGGCCAGCGTCTCCACGTCAGTGGCGCCAGCATCCAGCGCGGCCTGTGCGATGCGGTCGCAGAAGGCAACGAAGTTCTCGTCCTTGGCAACGAAGTCGGTCTCGCAGTTGATCTCCACCAGCACCGCACGGCCAGCCGTCTCGGCCAGCGCGATCCGCCCTTCGGCTGCGACCCGGCTGGCCTTTTTGTCAGCCTTCGCCAGGCCCTGCTTGCGCAGCCACTCGATGCCGGCTTCGACATCGCCACCGACCTCGGTGAGGGCCTTCTTGCATTCCATCATCCCGGCTCCGGAGCGCTCGCGCAGCTCCTTCACCATTGCTGCAGTGATTTGCATGTTCCGTCCTTGCGATTTGAAAGTGTTGCGGAACTCCAGGCGGACTCAGGCGGTGCCTTCAGCAGCCTTGGCAGGCGCGTCGCCCGCCGTGTCAGCAGCCGGAGCAGATGCGTCGACGGCCGGAGCAGCCGTATCGGCAACCGGAGCCGCGTCAGCGGCCGGAGCGGCGTCAGCGGCCGGAGTC
>JBGTIE010000035.1:0-23116 GCA_041745855.1 Lysobacterales bacterium
GCGGATCTCGTCGCGCAGGGCCCGTTCGGAGACCTGAACCTGCAACCAGCCGGCGGGGATAAGCACCAGCAGCACGGCCAGCGTCGCCAGGATGGCCTGGGCCAGCGGCGGCATGCCGCGGGCACGGCGCTGCAACCGACGGTCGGTCCTGACGTCTGTGTCAGTGGTCATGCTGGACTCCAGCGCTGCGGACTGGAGCAAGTTAGCCAGTTTACCGCGCGAGCGCCAGCCTCCTTCGATCCGCTGTCGGTTAGCCGAAGCGCGGACCGCAAAACGGAACCCCGAGTTGTACTCGGGAAACGAAGCGGGTGACGCGCCGAGGTCGGATGCCTGGGCGATGTGGTCGCCGGCTCAAGAGCGTCGCTGCGCGACTCACCTACCCCGGCTCGATGAACACGCGCAACCTGCCGTTCCTGGTCGGTACTGCGATCGCATACGGGGTCCCGGAAGAGGACGCGCTGGCAATGATCACCCGCGTGCCGGCCGAACTGCTCGGCCTGGGCGATGAACGGGGCACGCTCACGACCGGCAAGCGTGCGACCCTGTTCGTCAGCCGCGGCGACGCGCTGGACGGGTTGTTCCTGCTGGGAATGTGGATGGTCCACGTCCCCGCGTTCCTGATCTCGGTAACTCGGCGCAGGAGCATCACACATCCCCATTATTGAGCATCGGCTGCACCAGCAGCCAGGCCCAGACGAGGTAGAAGCGCTCCACGTAGATGCCGTTACGGCGCTTGAGTTCGACGAAGACGGTCATTCAACAAGATCCTGCGCGTCCTGCAAGGCCAGCAGACAGTCCCCCAGGCGTCGATCTCCCGCTTGTGCGAGCTTGCGCAGGAGCCGTTCGTCGGCGGTGATGAAGCGGAAGCCGCGGGCCAGGGCAAGCGCCAGATAGACGCAGTCATATGCGGGATGGTCGAGCTCGATCGCCAGTCTCAGTGACTCGGCGAAGAATGCGCGCGTCGGGACCAGTTCGATGTCTACACGCTCTATCGCCTGTGCAGCCACGATGGCGGTATCCGCGTCCATCTCGCCGCGGACCACTTTTTTCCAAAGGATGTTGGCGCATTCGGCCACCAACAGATCCGGCGCCACCAGTCGCGGGCCGTCCAGAAGGGCAACCGCGTGCTCGCTCAGGGCCTCCGGCGCGACCCACTTGATCGCGACGCTGGCATCGATGACGACCTCGTTCAACGCTCGTCCCGGCTCTCGCGCTGCAGCGCTTCTGCGGGCGTCTGCTTGCGACCGGCGCTGAGCGTGCGGATCTTGGCAAGCAGCGGCTTGATATCCAGTTCCGCCTCGACCTCCAGCGCCTGGCGAAGGATCTCGCGGTGCTCGGCTTCGGCCGAGCGGCCGTGCCGCGCGGCCCGACGCTTCAAACGAACGATCAGCTCGTCATCGACGTTGCGTACATGAAGGCTGCCTGGCATGGCTCTCATTCCAACTGCTCTATGTGCTATCAAATATATCGTCGCTTGCTACCAGATTTCAAGTTTCAGGTTTGCGGCCCGTTCGAAATCCCGCTGGTTGCGTGTCACCAGGGCGACTGCATGGGCCACGGCAATGGCCGAGATAAGCGCTTCATTGGGCGCGATCTGGGTGCCCCGAGCGGCCAGGTCGGTACGGACGACGGCGTAGTGTTCGGCGCACTCATCGTCTAAGGCCAGCGACCTGAGCGGTTCAGCAAACAGGCGGACTCGGTCGAGGTTGTCATCAACCCGCACGCTCCTGCGCGCCCCCAGAGCAGTTCGGCTCGAACCACGCTGCATAGCGCCAGCTCAGAGGGTGAGTGCGAGCAGAACCGTTCCAGCAG
Organism: Lysobacterales bacterium; assembly: GCA_041745855.1. Taxonomy (GTDB): domain Bacteria; phylum Pseudomonadota; class Gammaproteobacteria; order Xanthomonadales; family SZUA-5; genus JAWLAT01. The sequence goes on from JBGTIE010000035.1 coordinate 1,813, forward strand.
TGCCGGCTCGCGGGAATTGAGCAGATGGATGCAGAAGCCGCTTCCTTTGGGTCCTCGCGGCACGGACTTGGATCGCGACACTCGTAAGCCGGTCCCTCGCGCCCGCCAAGCGTCGATTCCAGACCTGCAGCAGCCAGCGAGAGGCGGCCGGCGCTCTACTTTGGCTGCGGCGCTCCGCGCCTCTTTGGATGCTCGCTCCCGGGCTTACCTGGGAGCGCAAGTCATCATCTCAGGCGGACAACTGGCCCGAGACCTTCCTCACAAAGCCCTGGGCTCCGGTCTTCATTTGCGAGCCTGCCATTGCGATCGCAGCGCCAGGCGAATCCTTCCAGATTTCATAGTCCTCATCAAACTGCGCAAGCTCTTTGGGTGAGAACATCTCGCGAGCCATCTTGAACATGGTCGATTCTTCTTCCTTGGCATGATGGTCGATCAGTTCGCCGAACACCTTGACCCGACCGGCAAACTCCGGCGTGGTCACGTCAGATCCCTTGACATTGGGAATCACTGTTTCCTCGACCGCGGCGTGCTCCAGCCTGGCCTCGGCATGGGTCTTCAGGCCATCGCGATCCGCCCGCTTCTTGAACGCGGGGTAAAAGGCTGCCTCTTCCCACTTGGCGTGCGGCATGAGGGTGGCTTCGATCTTGGCAAGTAGCTCAGCTCGGCCCTTCGCGGCGCGATCGGTGGTGCCTTCCATCTGCTTGAACAAGTCACGAAGTACGTTGTGTTCGGCCTTCAGGGTCTTAAGGATGTCGCGTGCCATGGCAAACCTCGGCTAGTCAGCGTGGGATCGGTGGAGGAAATCCGGGGCGTGCGTACCTCAGGCCAAGCGCGAGCACCATTTCAAACCCGGCTGGAGCAACGAATACTTGCGTCCTTTTTAGGAGCAGGACCCGGTGTCATCGTCGGCTTGCACAACCCGAGGCAGGAGACTAACGATTACGAGAGCGGGGAACCGTTCGGTGACGCACATGGATCTATTCGACTCGGTTGGAGGGCGTCGGCCAAGGGAGCGTCCGATTGCGCGGCTTTCGTAGAAGGCCGGTTCATCGCGCCCGCCAAGCCACGATTTTCGCCACGCAACAGTCAGCGCGAGGCGGCCGGCGCTCTACTTTGGACTGCGGCGCTCCGCGCCGCTTTGGATGCTCTTCGCTCATCCCGACACCCTCAGCCCTGGCGATCGGATATTCCGAGGGCTGGCGCATCCTCCGCCCCGATGGCTCACCGCCGGCCCGCCAGTTCGTCGTCGACCATGGCCAGCGCTCGCCGCGCGGCGTCGTTCTGGCGCTCGAGCGAGCCAGTGATGAGGGAGCTAAAGCCAATCCACTCGGTGAGCGTGCGGTGGATGTCCGGATGCGCGCGGATGGCCTGCATGCCCATCGCCGAGACGGCAGGCGCCACGCCCGGCGGGCCGACCGCAGTCCAGTTCTGGTCGCGAACGTGTTCAATGACGCGCCGTAACAGCATGGTTCTCTCCGCCTGCGTGGTGGCCGGACACTGTGCATAGGCTCCGCGCAACAATAACTTCCTGCATTCGGCCGCCCCTGGACCACTCCAGCGGCGTTGCGCTTCTTGGCAAGGGGGACATTCCCTGCGAAGCGCGCCTTGCTGGCGAAGGCCCAGGGACGCCCTCGGTGCAACGGAAGTTATTGTTGCGCGGACCCTTAGCGTTGACAGCGGTATGCGACACGTACCAAAATCACCCACATGATACGCAGCTTTCGTTGCCCGGATACACGGCGCTTGTTCGAGTCCGGCACGAGCCGACGATTCGGGTCGATCTGCAAGGTGGCGCTGCGCAAGCTGGACCAGCTGGACCACGTGATCCAATTGCAGTCACTTGCTGTCCCACCTGGAAACCGATTGGAGGCGCTGGCTGGCGATCGGCTCGGGCAGTTCAGCATCCGCATCAACGAACGCTGGCGGCTTTGCTTCCGGTGGGCGGATGAGGGCGCTGAGGATGTGGAGATCGTGGATTACCACTGAGGATTACGATGAATCGAATCACCACCCACCCCGGCGAAATGCTGCTTGAAGAGTTCATGCGCCCTCTGTCGATGTCCGCGCGGGAGCTGGCGAGAGCGCTGGACGTGCCGCACAACCGCGTTTCCGAGCTCGTAGCCGGTCGTCGCGCGATGACCGCGGACACCGCTTTGCGGCTGGAACGCTACTTCGGCATGGAGGCGCGCTTCTGGATGAGCCTGCAGGCTGCGTACGACCTCTCCACCGCGCGCGTCGGCGCTGATCTTGAGCGGATCAATCCGCGCCGGGCTGCGTGAGCGAGCGCTCGTAGGCCGCCTTCAAGGCCAGGTAGCCTAGCGCTACTCAAGCGACATTTTGCGAACGGCTGGTAGGTTGCTGAGACGGTAGCTACGGATACACCGCTTCTGCGCAGTAACGCACACCCGCCAGGCCTTCATAATCCGCGTCCTGTGTCCACAGGGTGGCCCCAAACTCCTGCGCCATGCTGTACATCGCCGCGTCTGCCATCGCCAGCTTGAACCGGTTTGCGACCCCAGATGCGGCAATGGCGCGGGCATCGGTGAAATCCAGCACGCGCCCCCGCCGCATCACGTCGAGGCTTTGCGCAACCAAGGCTGGTGGCAGGGCGCGGCAAAGAATCTTGTGTACTTCATACAGCGCGATGGTGGGCACCAACAGACTGTGGCGATTTTCAATGGCATCGGCGAACAAATCTGCACGCGGTGAATCTTGCAGGTACTCAATCCAGCCAGAGGAATCAACGAGGTTCATCAAAGCTCTCGATCGGGTTCTTTCTCGGGCTCGATGTTGCCCAGATCGAAGTCCTTGAGCATGCCTCGAAAAGCGCTCATGGGTAGCTCTGGCTTGATCACGAGCTCGCCCTCTCGAAGCTCGAAGTGGATGTGTGAACCCGGTTTGATGCCGAGCTTGGCGCGCATGGCGGCGGGCAATGTGACTTGCCCCTTGCTGGAAACGACCGCCTCAACGGATCGCATGGCTTGCTCCTTTACCCGAGTTGGGTGAAGAGCCGCAAAAGTAAAGTAGTGGCACAAGTAAAGCAATACTTGAGGTAAAGCGAGCTGACCTTCGCCTTCTACCTCAGTGCGCTCCGCGCCTTCATCACCCCGGAGGGCGCGTCGAACACCGATCGAGGCGTTGCCGCCACCTGCGTCACCAGCCACGCTCCGGTCACTTCAAGTCAACCAGCGCAACGTCGGTCTTGGCAAAGTCGGCATCCAGGGTCAGCAGCGGCATACCGCGAGACTTTGCCAGCGCGTAGGCAAAACAGTCGCCCAGATTGACCGGGTGGCGCAGCCGCGCCGCGGCGGCATCGCTCGCCAGGGCGCGATCGACCGGCACGATCTCAAGCGCAAATTCAGCCAATGCGAGCTCCAGGGTCTTTGCTGCCGCGGGGGCGCGATCCAGAACCCGGATCAAACACTCGGTGTAGTTCACCGCGCTCATCAGCGGCCGTTCTGCCGCTGACATAATGTTCGCCAGGCGCTCTGCGGAAGGCTCGGCAAACAGCACCGCCAACAGCGCGGAGCTATCGACCACCACGTGGCGTGTCCTTTTCCCACAGCGCGTCGTCGCTGGCAAACCGACCGGCTTGCTCAGGTTTGATCATGCCAATGAGCGCCGAATAGTCGCGACGCCGTTGGCTCAACTGGGCAGCCTTGGCTTGCTCGGCCACCGCCAAGCGGATGGCTTCAGACTTGGTGGAGATCGACTTGAGGCGCATCAGCACGCCAAGCTGCTGTTCGAACTCGGGCGTGGTATGCAAATTGATCTGTGCCACGGCTCACCTCTGCATGCATCATGTACAGAACATAGCATGGCGCTATTGGGACCTCCAATGCGGGAGTGATTCGGGGATCCGAGCAGTCGAAGGTGTCCGACCACCGATGGCGAGTCTCGGCGATCTGCACTACCAGCCAGGCAGCCACCAGATACAGCCCGGCCATGCGGATGACATTGGATGCCGATGAACACGCCGACGATGACGATGATGAAGTCGATGCCGACGGCAAGCCAGTTCTGGTCCGAGCCCCGCCCTGTCTGAGCAGCGCACTGACCGCACCCCGGATCGGGGAGACCGGTCCGTCGACCTGATCCGGAAGTCGTCGAGCAATGCCCCCTTGCGAATGGCCGCCAGCCACTCCTCGGGGTCCAACTCGACGCCGATCGGATTGGCTTCGAACGATGGGCCGGAGATGTAGGCGTTGCATTCCGAAGTGGAATCGAAGGGGTCGACCTGGAACTCCATCTGGTTGCCGTCCGGGTCGGCGTAGTACATCGACACCGTCGAGCCGTGGTGGACGCACCAGTAGGGCTCGATGCCCCTGACCTTGCATTCGGTGTAGCGTGGTGGGCAGCCGCTCGCTCACGACTTTGGCCTTGCGTCCATCCCGAAGTCGGCCTCGACCGCCGCATACCAGGCATCGTCGTCCTGCGCGCCCCAGTCCACCCATGCTTCGTCGCTCATGGCCTGCCGCCAGGCGATGAAGGGTGCTGCGTCCGGCCCCACCGGGTGCCTGAGTTGCGAACTATCGCCGGTGACGATGGCGACAATGCTGTCGGCGACCAGAGAAGGCGCGGTCGGATGTTGCAGTGAGCTTCTGAACAGGGCAGCCATGCGATTGCGGCTGGTGTAGCAGGACTGCTTCGAATCGGTGCTGATCCGCGCCGCCATCGAGGTATCGATGATCCCGGGCTCCACAACGAACACCCGCACATTGAAGGGCTTGACCTCCTGCGCGAGGCACTCGGACAGGGCCTCCAGGGCGAACTTCGACGCGGCATAGGGCCCCATCGGGGAGCCCGCCAGGCGCCCGGAGATCGAGGTGACATTGACGATGCAGCCGCTGCGTCGCTCCCGCATCGAAGGCACGACGGCCTTGATACAACGGACCGCGCCGAAGTAGTTGGTCTCCATCACGGCACGGACATCGTCCATCGACACGTCCTCGACCGCACCGACGCGCTCGATGCCGGCATTGTTGACCAGCACGTCGATGGGACCGATGGCCTGCACGATGCGATCGAACGCGAGGCTCACTGAACTGTCGTCATCGACATCCAGCGTTTCGATCAAGACTTGCAGGTTTTCCTTTGCCGCAGACTCGGCCAGCTCCGGAGCCTGAGCGGGATTGCGCATGCCGGCCGCGACGCGATGGCCTGCGCGGGCAAAGGCCAGTGCGGTGGCGAGTCCGATGCCCCTGCTGGCGCCGGTGACCAGAACGTTTGCCCTGGTCACGGGAACACTTCTAGAGCAAGATGCGTAGCGCGGTAGTAGTCATCGAACGCGGTTACGTCCGCTGGATGGGTGTAGATCGAAATCAGTGTGGCCATGTCGCGCTTGCTCCCCCGACGGCACTGTCGCCGTTGCCGCGACTAAAGCAGGGACCAGATGCCTGTTCGGCATCCGGGCCAGACAGCCAGGCGCCCGCCCAATCGCCCGGAGAAAAGCATGCGCCTGTCGCGCTCGGACGGATAGGCCCGAAGCGTCAAATTCTCGTCTTTTTTGCCTTCAGCCGGCGACCGACCGCGGCAGCAGATCCGGCCAGCGATCCACGGCGCTTGTTCGAGTCCGGCACGAGCCGACGATTCGGGTCGATCCGCAAGGTGGCGCTGTGCAAGCTGGACCAACTGGACCACGTGAGACCCAATTGCACTCCTTGCTGTCCCACCTGGAAATCGACTGGAGGCACTGGTTAACGATCGGGGCATTGCTTTGTCCAGCAGCAAAACCAGCGAAGGCACGGTCGCGCCAACTAGCCTGACTTTCACCACAGCCAATTGGAACGCCGCGCGGACGGTCACCGTCACTGGTGTCAACGATGCCATCGCCGATGGTGATGTCCTCTACACCATCATCACCGCGCCAGCCGTCAGCGCGGACGGGATCTACAACGGCATCAACCCAGCCGACGTCCGCGTCACCGCGCAGGCTGGCGGGAATCACTCGCTGTGTCCGTTGTTATTCGGTTGTGCGTCCCGCGGCTGTCATCTCCGGCGTGAGCTCAGAGCTTGAATGCTCCCCCCGATGCCGTTTCGCGCTTGGGCCATTCCGGACAGAGCGCCTCCACCACCTCCATCAGACTCAACCAGGCGGCCACCGGGTCTTGCGGCGACTGGTAGCTGATGACTCGAATCCGGCCGAGTGGTGTATCGCGAATTTCGGCCTGCTGCAGCAGGCGACTGGCATGGGGTCGGTGGGCATAGAGCAGGTCGAAGCCTTCGTCGCCGCGGCAGTAGTTGGCGGCATCTGCGCTGCGATGCGCGCACTCGTAGCGCAGCGACAGCAGCAGTTCGTGGACACGATCGGCGTCGTCGGCTGCCACCAGAAAGTCGATGTCACTCGTGGCGCCTGGTCAAACCCAGTTTCGCAGGGTGCAAAAACGCGCCGCGTGCCGGAAATCGGCGTCAGTGCTCAGCAGCGTCAGGTCGTGGCGGATGCACAACTGCGCGATCAGCGCGTCTATGGTGCCCAACTGCACGCCGTTGCGTCGGCAGTGGTTGCGAAGTTCGGCCGCCTCGATGTGATCATTACGGTCCGGACTGATGAACGGCAGAGCCGAGAAGTGCTGCAGCAAGCGGCCGCGAGCTTTCGCTCCGGCGAATCCCTGCAACAGCTCCTGCAGGATCAGGCCGGTGCAGACCACCGATTCGCCTCGCTCTAGTGCTGATCGCAACACAGTCACTTCGCCGCCAATGGCCGGCGCGTCGCGCCTGAATGCCAGCGACCAGACCGATGTGTCGACCAGCAAGCTCACACCCGGCTACTGGCGCCGCATGCAAATCATCGCCGCTGGCGCTCCTGTTTGTAGTTGTACTCCGGGCTCCATTCAAGCTTGCCCATCAACTCCAGCAAACCGCGCTGGCGCCGACGGGCGATGAATTCTTCCAGGGCGAGCGTCACTGCTGCCTTCTTGGTGCGCTCACCGCTTAGCTCCAGTGCCCGCTCGATCAGCGCTGGATCGATCGCGAGATTGGTTGCCATGTGTCACCTCCTACACGCCAGCTTACACACTGTAGATCAGGCCGGCAATCAAGGTCCGGTAATTCGGATGACGTTGCGGCGCTTGAGTACCGCGGATTCATGTAGGTGCCCTCGTCCAGAAGCGCACGCCCGCCAGCCCCTCGAAATCGGCATCCTGGGTCCATACCGTGGCGCCGGCGGCTTGTGCGGTCGGGTAGATAATGCTGTCAGCCAGGCGCCCGCTGAATCGGGGTGGTGAACCAGCGCAGGGTCCTGGCGCGGACTGACTCGATGCCGCGGCACACCGCAGCGGTGCCGTCAGCAAGCGCGTGCGGCTCGATGCTGAACACGTCGTCGGCCCAGTAGGTCTCGCCGGCAGCGCGATGGTCACCGGCGCGCCATAGCGCCGTGAATCCAGCGGCGACCTCGGCTGTGGTGGGTAACTGCTCGCTCATGATTTTGGCCGCGCATCCATCCCGAAGTCCCAGGTCTTGGGGTTCGCGCTTTTGATCAGCTCCCGGGAAGAGCCGCAAGCTGCGGCTCTTCCCTGAAGCCTCAACGATCTGGTGCGCCGCTCAGCGCAGTTCCACCGCCTCCACCACCCAGCCCCTAGCGCTCTCGCCGGCGGTCCAGCTGATCTGCGGGTCGCCGCCGATGGTCTGCCAGCTGGCCAGTCGCAGCCTGCCGCTGCCGTCTCGCTGCGCAAGCGCGAACTGGACCTGGTTGACGTGGACGCGGGCGTAGATCCGGGCGGCGTGGCCGTGGGCATCGTCGAGCACAAACAGGATCCGCCCGACTTCGTCCAGCAGGTTCCGCAGCCCGCCTGCCGGCAGAGCACATAGCTGCCGTTTGACGTAGTCACCAGCGGGGCTTCGAAACCGTTGACCAGCAGCAGGTCGAACAGGCTGACTACCGTGGCGCTGTTGTTGCCTGTATTCGGGTCCTGGACGCGGCCGTCGGCGGGCAGTGAGACGCTGGCCGTGTTGACGACCTGCGGCGGGCTGCCGGCGACATTGCCGTAGTGAGGCCATCACGCCACGCTCGATGTCAGCAGGTTGCGGAATGTCAGCCCCGGAAGGGCCGAGAAGCCGCGGTCGAGCGACACCCATTCGCAGCCGTGTTCGATCGCGAGTGCTGCGTGGAAGGCGTCGGGTATGCGGTTGCCCGTGGCGTGCGAGCGCTCGCAAAGCTGGAGGAAAATTCGCCAGTGCCCGGCACCGGGGCGCAGCGGCGCGATCCGCGGATGAAGCATCAAGCCGCGCGTGAAGCTCACCGATTCAGGCAGCGGCGTTGGCGGTGCGAACACCTTGGGATGTGTCAGCACTCTCAGCACGCCACTGAGGACAAGCTCGGAGACCGCCAGCAGTTCTTCGCCGGCCAGCGCCCGCTCCAGCCAGTCCCGACAGACCCGATGGTGCGGCGCGTCGGTGCGGAATGCGCTGACGAGGACGTTAACGTCCGGCGTCTGCATCCATGAGCTCCAGCAACGCTGCGCTGTCGGTGAGGTCCACGCCGGCCTGCAGGCCGTGGCCGGAGTAGGTCGGCAACTGCTCGACCACGCGCCGTCCGTCACCTCGTGCGCGCAGCCGCTCACGCAGGGCTTCCTCAACCAGCGCCTTCAGGCTGAGTCCGCGCTGGGCGGCAAGACTCTTGGCTTCGGCCAGGAGCGGGTCGCTGATATCAAAGGTTGTGCGCATGCATCGAAGCATATTGACCGACGCATAAATGTGCAAGTCGCCCTGGCTGGTGCAGCTTGCGAACCGTGGCCCGGCCAGGTTCACCGACCACACCGTGTGCGCTTCACCGCTGGCCAGGTCCCAGACCAGCACTGCACCCGGCGTGGCCCAGCCATTGACGAAAATCGAGGCCCGATGGCTCTTGGCAGGACAGGACAGGGAGTAGACGCCTTCCGGCAGATCGGGCAAGCGCCTCTTCGCTTTCGAGATCACGGCCGCTGCTGTGGAAAGCCGGGCATCGTCGGTGCACCACCAGAGCAGGGCATGCGTGTCGAGCAGCAGCTTCACTCGCCATTTCAGACCAAGAGCTTGCTGTCCGGCAACGGATCGAAGAATCCCGCGTCATCCCGGCAATCGAACCCGAGTGAGTCGGATGACGTTGCAGCGCTTGAGTACCGCGGATTCAGGTAGGTGCCCTCGTCCAGAAGCGCACGCCCGCCAGCCCCTCGAAATCGGCATCCTGGGTCCATACCGTGGCGCCGGCGGCTTGTGCGGTCGCGTAGATAATGCTGTCAGCCAGAGGCAACCGGTGGCGTAGCCCCAGGGTGGCAGCGCGGATCGCCAGCGCCGCGTCAAGCTCGATCAGCGTGCTCTGCTGCATCACCGCGACACACTGCAAGGCCATGGCGTCATCTCGCTGCTGGCTGATCCGCTTGAAAACCTCCAACAAGGTGATCGTTGGAACCAGCAGCTGCGCCGGCTTTTCGATGACTGCTGCGAAATGCTGGGCGTTCGGTCCATCGGCGAAATATTCCAGCCACGCCGAAGAGTCGACAACATGCTTTCCAGTATCCGGCTTGCTCACACTCGGTCACCGTCGCGTGGCACCTCGGTGTCGAGCCCGGCCAGTGCGCCGCGCAGGCTGCGCGCGCTGCGCATCGGGATCAGCTCGATCCGGTCCTCGAATTGCAACACCTGCAGTTTCACGCCCGGCACCAGGCCCATCGCCTTGCGCACAGCCAGCGGGATAACAACCTGGAATTTGGGTGAGACGGTGGTGGATTGCATCGCGGTGTCTGGCAAGGTTATCGATGCCAAGAGCGTATTACGCTTTGGCGATCGATGTCAAAGCACGGGACGCCCGCGGCGATGGCTGGACTTCCTCGCCGAACTCAAGCGCCGCAACGTGATCCGCATGGCCGGGCTTTATCTGGTCGTGCCTGGCTGTTGATCCAACAGCTCGCAGAATCGCTACGACGCCGAATTCGTGGGGCTGGCAGACTACCTAGCCCGGATGCTTCATGAACGTGCGTAGCGAGGCCGTCGAGGGCGCGTCGTGGCGCGGTTCGCGGACTGTTTGGCTAGATCTTCCCCTGGTCAGCGCCGACCGGCGCCTCGTGGAGCGCTTCCCGACGCGGGACAGGTTGCCCGGGACTTGAGCCCGGGTATCCGTCCTTCAGGGCCAGGAAGCGCGGATCCGTGCGCAGCGCATCCAGACGGCTCCGGGGCGAACCAGGCGTACGTGTGTGGACCAAAGGTCTCGACCAGCAATTCGAGGTAGTGCAGGGCGCGCTCCGGGTCGCCGGCGCGTAGGCCTCCGGGTAGTCGCCGGGACTGCGCTGGGCCTCGGGCCAGATTGCCGGCGACAGCGCCTGGGCGATGCGTTGGGGATCGCGGCTCTTGAGCGCGACGCGCGCCGGAGCGGCCACGAAGTTGTTCAGCGGGCCGACCACCTCGGCCCACGCCGCATCGAGGTCGCCCCGCGATTCCTGGTTCCAGATCGCACGCGCCCGGGTATCGGCGCCAAGCCGTCGGGCGCGCTGCAGCATGGCCTCGGCGGCGTCGAAATCACCGCGCACGATGAACAGCAGCTCGACCAACAGCCAGCACCGATTCGAGTAAGGCCCACGCGGAGGTCACAGCAAATGGCGTGTGGAAAACCCGCGGATGGGCCCGGCGCGCGCACAACCATGCTAGCTTTCGGCCGATGCCTATTCGAACGGCTTTACCGCGATGCTCTTCGCGCAGGAGGACGGGACCTCAAAGGCGCTGGGCATGAATACCGCCGGCTACGACTGGAAGCAGTTCGTACTCAACGTTCTGCGTTGGCTAGGCGAGCGCTGACACCGGTTTGGAGCTCCGATCTGGAATCGCGAGAACCTGGCAAGCGTGCGCATCGCGTCGAGGCCGTCATCGTGCCGCCGAGGCGGACTTGCGCTCCTCGACCCAGCGTTCGTGCGCCTCTGCCAGCGCCAGATAACGCGGATGCTGCCGCAGCGAATCCAGGCCGGGATTGTTCGCCATGCTGATGAAGCTCACCGGTCCGATCTGCGATGTGATCGTCTCAAGGTGATCAAGGGCGCGTTCGTGGTCACCAGCGCGCGCAAACGCCGTGGCGAAGGCGTGGCGGATTTCGCCTTCCGCCCAGACGTCGCGCGGTGCATTGGTGATCCAGTCTCGCTCGGCGGCGCGGACGCCTTCGAGATCGCCGAGCATTCCCGGCAGGTCGCAGGGGTAGTAGAAGTAGAAGCTGGCGGACGACCAGCCGCCCGGATAGGGCGGCTCGCGGGCCTCGATGCGCGCCTTGATGGCATGGAGCAGGGCGTTCGCGGCGTCGCTCTGGCCGGTCACCAGCAGGGCTTCCGCCTCGGCCAGCGCGTAGGTCTCCGGGTGATCGGGGAACTGGCGCAAGCGCTCCGGCCACAGTTCGGGTGACAGCGCCCTTGTGATCCAGTCCGGGTTGCGGCTGGCCAGCGCGATCCGGAAAGGCAGGGCCGAGTAGAAGTCGTTCGGACCCTTGATCGCGGCCCAGGCGGCTTCGATGTTGCCGCGGTTCAGGGCCTCCTCGGCGGCATGTGAGGGCAGGTCCACGCCGAGGGACTTCAAACGGGCGCGCAGTTCGTCGGCTTCCTCGAACTGACCCAGCGTCAGCAGCGTGTTGGAAAGTTCCAGCAAAGTGTCGGTGTTGGCCGGATCGATCTGCAGCGACTGCCGGAAGGCAGCGATCGTGTCGTCGAAGCGGCCATCGCGGCGTGCCACCAGTCCGCGCGCGTACCAGGCCTCGGCGTGGCCGGGGGCACGTTCGATGACCCGTCTGAGCATCGCGTCCGCGCTCTCGTAGGCGAGCTCACCCCAGTAGTGCAAGTAGGCTTGCGCCATCCAGGTCTCGATGTCATCCGGCGCCAGCGCCACCGCCTTTGAGGTGGTCTGCCTTGCGCCGGCGCGCAACGAGGCGTCGGCGTAGCCGAACCAGTAGCTCGCCAGCTGTATTCGCGCCTTCCGCGCATACGCTTGGGCGAACTGCGGATCGAGCGCGATGGCGCGGTCGAACTGCACCAGCGCGGCGGCGAAGCGTTCCGGCGTGGCGAGTTCGTTTGCCGCCAGCAGCTTGCCCTGCAGGAAGGCCTCATAGGCCAGCATGTTGTCGGTGGATCCGGTTGCGAGCGCCTCCGCCTCGGCTGGACTCAGGGCCACGCGCGTGGCAGTGGCGACGGCCTGGGCGATTTCCGCCTGCACGGCGAACACGGTGGCGGTGGTGAGTGCACGATCGTAGCGTTCCGCCCACAGATGCACATCGTTGCTGGCGTCGATCAACTGCACGGTGATCAGGACCTGGTCGCCGGAGCGCTGGACCGCACCTTCCAGAATCACCGCCGCGCCCAGTTCGCTGGCAATCTCAGGAATCGACAGGGTGGTATCGACATAGCGCATGACAGAAGTACGCGAGATCACCTTGAATCCGGCGACTTTGGACAATTGCGTCAGCAGGTCATCGTGCATGCCTTCGGCCAGGTAGGCATCCTCCGGCAGTGCGCTGCGATTGCGGAACGGCAGCACGGCGATCAGATCGCCAGCTGATTGCGCCACGCCCGGTGCAAATGGCGCTGAGGCGCTGAACAGGAACTTGTCGACCAGGAAATAGCTGACCGCCAGCAGCAACAGCAAGATGATCATCCGATCCTGCAGACGCTCGCGTGCGGGCGTCCGGGGCGACCTCTGGTCGATGCCGTCCGCAGCGTCAGCGATACGCCGGAGGCGGCGATCAGGGCCCTGATAGGGTGCGGTTCCTGCCGCGAGGTCCTCTTCGCGCCGCAGGCCCGCCGGCGTCAGCTCGAAGATCCACGAGAACACCAGCGCCACAAAAAAGCCCAGTGCCAGCAGCACGACCAGCGATTGCAGCACCCACTCCGGCGTGTGGAAGATCGGCAGCAGGGTTTCGGCCACCTGCAGGATCAGCCACGCCGCGACCAGGTACAAGCCGGCCATGCGGAAGACGTTGCGGCGCTTGAGTTCGGCGAGGAGTTTCACGGGCTGAGCAGGCACAGGGCCGCGCGTTCGGTGTCTTCGGCGGGCTTGATGCCGGTATCCAGGGTCAACAACTGGCCGTTCCGATGCGCGGCAAGTCGCAGCAGATAGCGGTCCGTGGTATCTCGGTGCGTGCGAAACGGGTGAATCCTGAAGACTTCATCGGTCAGCGCGATCTCATCGGGCCAGAACACATGTCGTGATTCGGCGTGCAGTGCCCGCAGCAGCGTCAACGCGTGCTCGGGGCTGTCGACCGGATTCGGATAGCGTGGATGGCTGCAGATGCGCACGAATCCCAGTTCGCTGAGTGGACAGGTGGCCACCGGCATCCCGGATTCTGTGTACCAGCCGCGAACGCAAGCATGATTCAGGTGTAACGGGTCGAACAGCGCGAGCAGCACATTGACGTCCAGCAGGAAGGCGGACGCGGCGCCGGTTGATGCAGCGGTTGTCCCGGCCGAGTCCTGCGGCACGACCCGGACCGAGGCCGGGCGGTCGCTCACGCCAGTTCGTCCCGCAGTGCATTGACGATGTTCAGGTCCGCCTGACCAGCGCCGGGTTGTACCGGCATCACCGGCAAGCCCCCCGATCCCACTGGCGGGCTCTTCGGTTCCAGTGCCTGCCGCAGCAGGTAAGTGACCGCCTCGCCCAGACTTTGCTGCCGACGCACGGCAACCTTGCGGACCGATTCCAGAACCGCATCATCGATGGCCAGTGTGGTTCTCATCGGCTCCCATCACATCAAAATGTAATTACGCATCGTACATGAAACTGATGCATTAGGGAGCTGCTGCGGATACCAAAGGGTGCGATTCAAACTGATGTTTTGAGGAAGCTGCAATGACCTGAGGGCCCTGCCACCACAAAGACTCTCCGAAACATCAGCTTGAATCGCACCCGATACCAAAACGGCATCGACCGCGCGCCGCCGCAGGAGCCTCCGCGCACGATCGCCCGGTCGGCATGCATTGGCTCTCCGCTGACGGGGAAAATTCGGGAGCATCGGCCTCAGTCGCAGTGATAGCCAGCGGGCCCCCGCTCACACAGGTCTGGTGGGCCACGGAGATCCCACAACTCGGCAAAGCCGACACGCCGGGCGAAGGCTGAGAACTCGGGTAGTTTGCGAGTCGCTTCGCCGTAAGGCCCCCAAAGGAGTGCGAGGTACATCGGGTGGCTCAGGCGTCTGGTCTCGGCCAGTTCCATCGCGCGCAACGGTTCGTCCAGGCGGGCCAGGACATAGGGCACGATGCCGTCTATGAAGGGCGGGTCGCCGGCCAGATAGACATACATCTGGGCCAACACTCGCTCGCGCGCTTCCTGATCGCCATAGCAGGCACGCGCGAACTCGTCGGCGGTGCCCGGCTGGAATGCGCTGAATAGCACCTCCGTGCCCGCGGCGAGTTGGACAGTCGCCTCGGTAATGTCGCCCCGCGCCTCGGCCACTTCCGACCAGCCGGTACCGACCAGCGCCAGGCCGACATCCTCCGCGCGCTGCAGCAAGCGAGCCGCGCTGTCCTGGTCGCCTGCCTCGGAGTAAGACATCCCGCGCCACAGCAGGGCCATTGGCAACATCGGATCGCGCGCCAGGGCGCGGTCCATCGCCGCGTTGCCACGTTCGATGTAGCCGGTTGTGAACAAAATGCTGCCGAACCAGAAATTCGCCGTGACGTCGTTCGGATCCAGCGCCAGTGCGCGTTCGAACGCGTCCTGCTGGTCGACGTAACGCCCCTGGGCGCCATGCACGCGAGCCATCGCTGCATGCGGCTCGGCCAGACCGGGGGCGAGCGCGATCGCAATCTCGGCATGCTCGCGCGCGCCGCCTAGCGCCTCGTCAAGATCGATGGGCGTGTATTCGGAGGCGATCGCGTACATTGCCGCCAGGCGGGCATGGGCACGCGCGTAAGCCGGGTCGATCGTGACCGCCTGTTCCAACTGTTCGATCCCGCCGGCGAAGCGGCGGCTGTCGCGCCGGTTGAAGATCGCGCTGGCCTGCAGGTAAAGCGCATAGGCCTCGGTGTTGGTGGTGCCGACGTCGACCAGTTGCTGCGATTGGCGACCGCTCAGGACCACTTCGAGTTCGCTTGTGATCGCCTGCGCGATCCGCTCCTGCAGCGCGAACACATCGGACAGGTCGCCGTCGAAGGATTCCGACCAGAGGTGGAAGCCATCGCTGCTTCGGATCAGCTGGGCGGTGATGCGTACCCGCTCACCCTGCTTGCGCACCGAACCTTCCACGATGTAGGCGACGTCCAGGGCCTGACCGATCTGGCGCAGGTCCTCGTTGCGTCCCTTGAAATGGAAAGCCGAGGTGCGCCCGGCGACGCGCAGCGCCGGCACCTGGGCCAGCGCATTGAGAATCTCCTCCGCCACGCCATCGGAGAAATACTCGTTGGCCGGGTCGGCGCTCATGTTGGCAAAAGCCAGCACGGCGATGGACTTGCGCTCCTCCGCAAGGGCTGGGCCCTCGGGCTGATCTCGGCTCGGTGCCAGCACGAACTTGTCGACGGCGAAGTAGGCGAGCGCCAGCAGCAGCACGACGATGATCATTCGATCCATGCGCCGCGCCGTCTGCGGCGTCACAGACTCGGCCGGCGCGATCTCCGTCTCCCGCTTCAGTCCCGCCGGAGTCAGCTCGAAGACCCAGCTGAATATCAGCGCTGGCAGGAAACCCAGCGCCAGCAGCACGACCAGTGTCTGCAGCACCCAGTCCGGCGTGTGGAAGATCGGGAGCAGGGTTTCGGCCACCTGCAAGATCAGCCACGAAGCGACCAGATACAACCCGGCCATACGGATGACGTTGCGGCGCTTGAGTTCGGCGAGGAAGTTCATGCCGTGGGTCTGACGTCATTCACAGCTGTACTCTCCGTCGGCATGCTTGCGGCACAGTTCGGGAGGACCGAAGCCATCCCACACCCGCGTCAGTCCGATTTTGCGTACAAAAGCTGAAAACTCCGGCAACCTGCGCGCTTCCGTGCCCATCGGGCTCCACAGCAGGAACAGCATCACGGCATCGGCATCAGTCGGCGCTCTGGCCATCACCTCGAATGCGCGCTGCGGCTGCCCGAGTCGGATCAGAGCATACGGAACGGCACCCGCCACCACCTCGGGATCAGCGGCCAGATAGTCGTCGATCATGCGCAAGGCGGCTACCCGCTGCGATCCATCTCCCAGGCTGCCCTCGGCCGCGATGCGAGCCGCGTCGGGCGGGAAAGCAGTGAAGAACCTCTCCATGCCCCGCGCCAGCTCGTCGATTGCCTGTTGCGGGTTGCCGCGCTGTTCGGCCAGATAGGACAGACCGATCCCCACATTGCTGAGCCCGAAACTGTCGGCGCGCCGCAGCAATCGCTCGGCCTCGACCAGTTCGCCGACAAAGGCATGCCGCGAACCGCGCCACATCAGCGCGATGGGCAACAGCGGATCGAAGGCCAGCGCGCGATCGAGATATTCATCCCCGCGCTGGCGGTAGCCGGTTGTGATCAGACTGCTCCCCATCCAGAAGTTGCTCAGCACGTCATCCGGGTCGAGCGCCAAAGCGCGTTCGTACGATTCGCGCGCGGCCAGATACTGGCGAGAGGCGCCCTGGCTTTGCGCCAGCACGCCATAGGCCTCGGCCAGCCTCGGGTCGAGCGCGATGGCGGCGTTGGCATGTTCGATGGAGGCGGCAATGGAGCGATTCAGATCGGCAGCGGCATACTGCGGCGCGAGGGCGTGCAGGGCGCCCAGCCGCGTATGTGCACGGGCGAAGTTGGGATCCATGCGCAAAGCCTGCTGCAGCATCTCGATGCCGGCGGCAAAACTCGCCCCTTCCCGTCGATTGAAGATTCCGGTGGCTTGCAGGTAGAGCGCATAGGCTTCAGGGCTGTCGGTGGCCACCGGCACCAGGCGCTGTTGCTGATCGCCCTGCAAAATGACCTCCAGCTTGCCGGTGATCGCCCGCGCGATGCGCTCCTGCAGCTCGAAGATATCGCTCAGCTCGCCGTCATAGGTGTCCGACCACAGGTGAAAGCCATCGCTGGCATGGATCAGCTGGGCGGTGATGCGCACCCTGTCGCCCTGCTTGCGCACCGAACCTTCCAGCACGTGTGCCACGCCCAGCGCAGCACCGATTTCGGACAGGTCCTCATTGCGACCCTTGAACTGGAACGACGAAGTGCGCCCGGCCACCTTGAGATCGCGAACCTTCGTCAGCGCGTTGAGGATCTCCTCGGAAATGCCGTCGGCAAAATACTCGTTGTCAGCGTCGGCGCTCATATTGACGAAGGGCAGTACGGCGATCGACTTTTCGACCACGGCGGGTCTATCCCTGCCGGCTGCCGATGGCGTTTCGGATTGGACCTGGGAGATGACTGCCGGAGCGGCAGCTTGCGACCCGGCGGCGGCAGCGTGGCGGCTGTCATGCGTCAGCGTCGGCTGCCACAGGGTCAGCGCCGCGACTGCGATCAACAAGACGATGATCGCCAGGTCAAGTTTGCGCGTAGTGCCCTCCAGCCGCACATCCCCCGCGGGCAGGTCGCGCTCGCGCTTGAGACCGTCCGGCGTCAGCTCATAGATCCAGCTGAAGATCAGGGCCGCGAAAAAGCCCAGTGCCAGCAGCACCACCAGCGCCTTCAGCACCCAGCCCGGCGTATCGAAGATCGGCAGCAGGGTCTCGGCCACCTGCAGGGCCAACCATGCCCCGACCAGGTACAGCCCGGCCATGCGGATGACATTGCGGCGATTGAGTTCGGCGAGGAGTCTCATGGCGACCCGCAGAACCGGAAATCGCGGAATGGTTCGAGCTTGCTCACTGCCCCGGACTCGCCTCATCACATTCAAAATCGGTGTCGCCCAGTGGCCGACACTGCGGCGGGTAACCGTGCGCGCGCCAGTAGGCCGGCACCCCGAAGCGCTCAAGGATGCTCCTGAACGACGGTGAGGCGCGCAGGCCTTCGTATTCAGGATTCCAGAACTCGACCATGGTCCAACGCAGCTGCTCGTCGTCCTCCGCCAGCGCGTAGTCGCGCAGCATCAGGCCCCACTGGAACTGCCCCCGCGACACCTCGGGGTGGCGCCGCAGCAGGGCGGCAACATCCACCGGCGGCGTGCCGTCGGCGAGTGCGGCCACCAGGGCCTGCTGGACTTCGAGCGGCCAGCCGATCTCGCGCATCAGCAGTCGCGCTGCGAACACATCGCCGCGCCGGATCAGTGGCTCGACAAAGCTGTTGGCGCGGTTGGGGTTGAAGCCCTGGGCCATGCCCTGCTCGTACAGCGCGAGTGCCGCGTCTGACTGACCCTGGAACAGTACGCCCAGCGCCTTCCAGCGCAGGCAGTTGCCGTAGGCCGGGTCGATCTCGAGGCAACGTTGGTAGTCTTCCAGCGCACGGTCCACGAACCCGAGATTCAACCAATTGATACCGCGCAACAGGAACGCGGTGGCGTTGCGCGGATCGGCGGCGATCGCGCGATCAAGCAGCCCCAGCGCGCTGGCATAGTCGATCGGCAGGTCGTACATGGCGACCAGCGAGCGGGCGGCCCACGGCATCGACAGCGCCGGATCGAGTGCGAGCGCGCGATCCGCCGCCTCCTTCGCCCTCGCCAGTAGCGCCTTTTCATCGATCGAGGGGTAGCGGTCATTCCAGTCGACGATCACGGCGCTGGCCACAGCCAAGCCTTCCCAGCCACGCGCAAATGCCGGATCCAGCGCCACCACCTGCTCGAACAGGCCTACCGACTCGTCCAGCCGGGTGCGTGAAAGGAACAGCTCGCGCGCCTTGAGATACCGCTGATAGGCATCAACATTGTCAGTATCTGCACGCACCGCAACGGCAGCGGTAGTCGCCCTCTCGCCCAACGTCTCGCGCAGCGCCGCGACAATGGCATTGGCGATCTCGTCCTGGATCGCGAAGATGTCGGTCAGGTCGCGATCATAGGTCTCCGACCACAGGTGGCGGTCGCTGCTGGCGTCGATCAGCTGCGCGGTAATGCGCACCCGGTTTCCGGACTTGCGCACGCTGCCCTCGAGCACGTGAGCGACCTTCAGCTCGCTGCCGATCGCCGCGGCGCTGAGTTCGCGTCCCTTGTAGGCGAAAGAAGACGTGCGCGAGGCGACGCTCAGGCCCTCGACCTTGACCAGCACGTTGAGCAATTCCTCGGAAATGCCGTCGGAGAAGTACTCGTTGTCCTTGTCGGCGCTCATGTTGACGAAGGGAAGCACGGCGATCGAGCCGGGGTCTGGTGCCAAGGCGGACGGCACGTCGGACTCGCCACGGGTGGCGTCGGCAGCCGTTGCGGTGCGAGCGCCCTCCGACGTGGCGGACGTCTGCAACCTGGCCACTACGGGCTGATCCACACCGACCGGTTGACGCGGCCAGAAGCGATCGACCGCGATCACGGCGATCAACGCGACGAGACCGACGAAGATCAACCGGTCCATGCGCCGCCCTGTCTGCGCGGCGATTGACTGCGCGGCCGTCACCTCGGAATCGCGCTTGAGTCCCTCTGGCGTCAGCTCATAGATCCACGAGAACACCAGCGCCGGCACGAATCCGAGTGCAAGCACGATGATGATCGCGCGCAGCACCCAGCCGGGCACGTCGAACGCGGGCAGCACGGTCTCGGCCACCTGCACCAGCAGCCAGGCCACGACCAGGTAGAGCCCGGCCATACGGATAACGTTGCGGCGTTTGAGTTCGGCGAGAAAGCTCATGGGTGGTCGCCAGCTGACTAGCGCCGAGTTTGCGTGAAGTCATAGTCAATGAACAGCAGCGACCTGGCGCAGATCCGCGCCTGGAGGTAACGCAATGCAATCACCGATGGCGCGAATACTGCGCCATACTCGGGCCTGGCTCAACCCGGGGGGACACATGAATCCATCAAGCTTTTCGGCCAATCGACGGGATCTGCTGGCGCTGTTCGGCGCGGGCATGTTGGCGTCGCTGCAGACCGGTTGCTCATCGGATCCGATGCCGTCGGCCGAGGCCCCTGTAGAGCTCGGCGTGCTGCATTACCTGAGTCTGGCGGAAGTGGCGCGCTTGATCGAGACGAAGAAGATCTCGCCGGTCGAACTCACGCAGTTGATGCTGGACCGGATCAGCGCTCTGGATGGCCGCCTGCACAGTTACGCCACCGTGATGGCGGACAGCGCCCTGGCTGCCGCGCAGACCGCCGAGCGCGAGATTCAGTCCGGCAACTACCGCGGCCCTCTGCACGGTATCCCGGTCGCGGTCAAGGACCTCTGCTACACGAAGGGGGTGCGGACCATGGGCGGCTTGAAGGTACTTCGTGACTTCGTCCCCGATTTCGACGCCACCGTGGTGGCGAAGCTGCAAGCAGCCGGGGCGGTGCTGATCGGGAAGCTGAACCTCACCGAGGGCGCGATGGTGGGTTATCACCGTGACTTCGAGATTCCGGTCAATCCCTGGGGTGAAGAGTACTGGGCCGGCGTGTCCTCCAGCGGCTCGGGCGTGGCTACGGCAGCCGGTCTTTGCTTTGCGTCGCTCGGAACCGATACCGGCGGATCGATTCGCTTTCCGGCGATGGCCAACGGCCTTGTGGGACTCAAACCCAGCTACGGCCGGGTCAGCCGCCATGGCGTCCTGCCGCTGGCGGAATCGCTCGATCATGTGGGCCCGATGACCCGCAGCGTGAGGGACGCGGCGATCGTCTTCGAGGCGATCGCGGGACACGATCCCGATGACAACACGTCCCTGCAAGCGCCGGTGCCGAACATGCTCGCCGAACTCGGTCGGGGCGTCGAGGGACTGCGGATCGGCTTCGACCGCGCCTACGCGCTGGATGGCGTGGACCCTGGTCTGGCCGCGGCAATCGAACTGGCCGCGGGAGAACTTGAGCGGCTCGGAGCACAGGTCGTCGATGTGCAGCTCCCCGATCTGTCGGAGCTGCCGACAGCCTGGTTTACGGTCTGCGCCGCCGAGGCGGCCGAGGCACATCGTGAAAGCTTTCCATCACGCGCAGACGAGTACGGTGCCTATTTCCGCGAGTTCCTCGAGTTTGGTTCCAGCGTCAGTGAGGCGGACCTCGCCAAAGCCCGCCAGGTTGGAGAGACCATCGGAGAGGGATTCCTGGCCGTCTTGGCCACGGTCGACGCGGTCCTGAGTCCATCAGGCGGTATGCCCTTCAAGATTCCCGCAGGCTTGCAGTACGGGTCCATGACGGAATGGAATCAAGCCCGTGCGCAATTACTGGAGAAGATGGGAATCGAAAAGCCGATCACGTCGTTCACCTTTCCACACAGCTTTGCCGGAGCGCCGACCCTGACGCTTCCCTGCGGCATCAACAGCGACGGCGTGCCCTACTCCATGCAACTCGCCGGCAGCCTCTTGAGCGAAGCGATGTTGTGCCGGATCGGCCACGCATACGA
>JBGTIE010000036.1:0-4546 GCA_041745855.1 Lysobacterales bacterium
GACAGGAACTGCTCGCTGCCGGCGTCGCCATGCAGGACACAGTTCTCCGCCCCTTCCTCCAGATTGAGCACGAACTGCAGTGCGATACGCGCGCCGCCCGGCCAGCGCGGGTCGGGCGGATGGCGGCCGTAGCCGACCAGATCGCGGGGATAGGGGGCCGCCATCACTCCATCCGCTGATAGATCTCGGTCCGTACCGATTCGGGTGCCACCCGGGTCGGATCGTCGATGAAGACGAACCAGACCGGGCCGCTGGCGGTCTTGCCGCGCGCGGCGATATAGGCCTGCAGACCGGTCACGCTGTCTGCCAACTGCGCGTAGTCGCCCACATGCACAGCGCGCGCCGCCAGCCCGGCGGGGGTGCGGCCAAACTGGATCGGTGCAGGCACGTCGGCCAGTTCGGCGTCGATCGGGATGGCCGCATCGATGACGTAGCTCTGCTCATCGGCGCGGGACTCGATGCCGACCGGCGGCGCGACCTGCTGCAGTCCGCGCTCGGCCATGAAGGCGATGATCCGCTGATAGGCGCTGGCATAACCGGCCGAGATCGAGGTCGGATCGGTCGCCGTGGTTTGTCGTACATACAGGATGGTCTGCGCCTCCACCGTCACCTCACTGGCGTCCAGACTGGCGAAGTCGGCTTCAGGCAGGGTCTCGACCAGGGTCTTCAAACTGGCAAGACCGGTTTCGTAATCCTTGCCGATATATCCATCCATCAACAGTCCGAAATAGCGGGCGACCGGATTCATCCCCAGGTCGGTGCGGAAGCCCCAGGTCACGCGGGTGCCGGTCTCAACCGGCTGCAGCAGGTAGTGGGTATCGGCCACGCCCCTGGGTCCGAAGTCCAGGCTGACTTCGATGCGCTCAAAGGGGTCGGTGTCGACGATGGTCTGGCTGCCCTCGCCGATCTGATCGTTACCCTGCCATTGCATCCGCGACCCCGCTCCGGTGGCGGGACCGGAAAAGCTGTATTCGGCACTCGGATCGCGCGCTGCCCACGGTGACCACTCGTTGAATCGCTGCATGCTGGCCAGCACGGTGTAGACCGTCGCCGGCGGGCGGTCGATGACGATGGAGCGCTCGGCTGCGACCTCCCGCGGCAGCAGATAGGCAATGCCCACCAGCACCAGGGACAGGAACACCAGAAACAGAAAGACGCGCTTGAGCAACAGCATGGAAGCGATCCGATCGCGGCAGTAGCGAGATTGTAGAGCGTAAGCTCGTCTGGAAACGTGTTGTTGCTGAACAGTTCAGCGCGTGGGTGGCTGGTGCAGTCGCGACCCCAAATGTATGGCAAGGCTGGAGTCCTCGATGTCGGGAGTCGGGAGTCGGGAGTGCGCGGTGCGCGTGCTGGACTGTTCGTAGTCGCTGTTGCTCTTTGCTCTTGTTCTTACTCCCGACTCCCATCTCCCAACTTGCTCTGGCCGCTGTTGGTGCTCTTGCTCCCCTGCTCTTGCATTTACTCCCGACTCCCGACTCCCATCTCCAAACTTGCTCTTGCCGTTGCACAAACTCCAACCTGGACTCATGCCCGCACACGCCATTGCCCCGCTCGGACATTCCACGCTATCATTCCGCTTCTTTGTCGGGCATTCGTCCGGCCAACCTTGCTTCACCGCCAGACGGGAAGCGTCAGCCGAGAGGTCAACAATGCGTCACTACGAAGTGGTATTCCTGGTCCATCCGGACCAGAGCGAGCAGGTGCCTGCGATGGTCGAGCGTTATCGTACGCTGATCGAGAGCAACAACGGCATCATCCATCGTCTCGAAGACTGGGGCCGGCGCCAGCTGGCATACCCGATCCAGCGCCTGGTCAAGGCGCACTACGTGATGATGAACATCGAAGTCGGCCAGGCCGAGCTGAAGGAGCTGCAGAGCGCCTTCCGTTTCAACGATGCGGTGCTGCGACACCTGATCGTGGCGGTCAAGGAAGCGGTCACCGAGATGTCCCTGATCATGAAGAACAAGGACGAGAAGCCGCGCCGACGTGACGATGACTCGTCCGAGGGCGTGGGTACCGGTGACAGCGATCGGCCCGAACGTGGCGATCGCGATCGCGGTGATCGAGGTGATCGTCCCGAGCGGGCCGATCGCAACGAAGATCGGCATTCCGAAGACGCTTCGGCCTGAGCTTGAGGGAGTAGACCATGTCACGCTTTTTCCGTCGCAAGAAATTCTGCAAGTTCACTGCCGAAGGCATCACCGAGATCGACTACAAGGATCTCAACACGCTCAAGCAGTACGTCAGCGAGTCGGGCAAGATCGTGCCCAGTCGCATCACCGGTACCAAGGCACGTTTTCAGCGTCAGTTGGCCACCGCGATCAAGCGGGCGCGCTTCCTGGCCCTGTTGCCCTACACCGACAACCACAACTGAGCGGGAGGACCACTCATGGAACTGATCCTGCTGCAAAAAGTGAAGAATCTCGGCAACCTGGGCGACCGGGTCCGGGTCAAGGCCGGTTATGGTCGCAACTTCCTGGTGCCCTACGGCAAGGCCGTCCCGGCGACCAAGAGCAATGTTGAAACCTTCGAACAGCGTCGGGCCGAGTACGAAGAGCGCGCAGCACAGACCGCTTCGGCGGCCGAGGCGCGTCAGGCCAAGCTGGAAGGCGCCGAGGTGACCATTGGCGCCAATGCCAGCACCGAGGGCAAGCTGTACGGCTCGGTTGGCCCGCGCGACATCGCCGACGCATTCACCGCAGCCGGCATGCCGCTTGAGAAGAGCGAAGTGGTGATGGGCGAAGGCCCGATCCGCCGCATCGGTGACTTCGAGGTGGAAGTGCACCTGCACGCCGACGTCCACACCACGGTCAAGGTCAAGGTGATTGCCGAAGCCTGAGCTGCGTGAGTCGTTGATGTGAAAGTCTCGGGGCGCTTCGGCGCCCCGAGTTGTTTGGGGCGCGGCTGTCGTGCGTGCGAGTCACCTGAGCTTTTCGGTGCATCTGGGTATGTTCAAGGGCCCAGGGCTCAGGGCCCAGGGCCCAGTTCGGAGCCAAGCTTGAGGTGAGTTCAGCCAGGCGGTCGCCCAACCCATCCTGTGGTCCGGTCTGAAAGCGGCTCTTGACCTGCTGGGCCCTGGGCCCTGAGCCCTGGGCCCTAAAGCCAAACAGAGCCGCTGAACCGCCAGATTGACTCGCACCCCCTGATCCAATGCGGCCCCCGCAGCACAGCTTGCCCTATCCTTGTGACCTCGCTTCAATCTGGACTGCCCCATGACCACAAGCATCACGCCGGCCCGTCTGGACGACCTGGATTTCCTGGTCGCGGCCAATCTGGCAATGGCCTGGGAGACCGAAGGCCGGCGCCTGCCGAGCGATCGACTGGCTGCCGGGGTGCTGGCCGCATTGACCGATCCGGCCAAGGGCCGCTATCTGATCGCCCGCATCGATGGTCGCCAGAGTGGTTGCCTGCTGGTGACCTATGAATGGAGCGACTGGCGCAACGGCATGTTCTGGTGGATCCAGAGCGTCTACGTGGTCCCCGAAGCGCGTCGTGCCGGCGTGTTCCGATCGCTCTACCACGCCACCGAAGCCCAGGCCCAGCAGGAAGGCGCCTGCGGTCTGCGGCTGTACGTCGAGCACGACAATCAAGCCGCCCAGCAAACTTACGCCAAGCTCGGCATGCAGCCGTGTCGCTACCGGATGTATGAGCGAAGTTTTGTGGAGTAGGTCAAGTGCGAGTCAATGGGATGCCGTGACGGAGAATCGAGGGCCCAGGGCTCAGGGCCCAGGGCCCAGTCCGGGGCGGGGCAGAGCTTGACGTGAGTTCGAAACCACACGGTCGCTCGATCCTTACTGCGGTCCATTCGGTCTCGAAGCGGCTCTTGACCTGCTGGGCCCTGTGCCCTGAGCCCTGGGCCCTGAAACCTACTTAGATCCTCTGAACTTCAGCTCGACTCGCACTCCGACCAACGCCACCCGGCCGCCCCGGCTATCATGGCCCGTCCTCGCTCTGGCTGATCGCCCATGTCCGTTCCCAAGCCCGTCCTGCTCCTGATCCTCGATGGCTGGGGCCACAGTGAAGCGGTCGAGCACAACGCCATCGCCGCCGCCGACTGCCCCAACTGGCGCCGGCTGTGGGCTGATCAGCCTCACACGCTGATCCGGACCGACGGTCTGGCGGTGGGTCTGCCGGATGGGCAGATGGGCAATTCCGAGGTGGGTCACATGAATCTCGGTGCCGGCCGGATCGTCTATCAGGATCTGACCCGGATAGATGCGGCGCTGGCCGAGGGCAGCTTTCAAACCAATCCGATCCTGCTCGCGGCGATCCAGAGTGCGCGCGACAATGATCGCTGCCTGCATGTGATGGGCCTGCTCTCACCCGGTGGCGTGCACAGCCATGAGTCGCACATCCACGCCCTGCTGCGGCTGGCAAGCGCGCAAGGCCTGAGCCGGGTCGCCGTGCATGCCTTCCTGGATGGGCGCGACACGCCGCCGCGCTCGGCCCGGCAGTACCTGCTTCGGCTCGAGCAGGAGATCTCCCGCATCGGCGCCGGGCGAATCGCCACCGTCAGCGGGCGCTACTACGCGATGGATCGCGATCA
>JBGTIE010000037.1:0-4012 GCA_041745855.1 Lysobacterales bacterium
CTGGCCTACGTCCCGATCGCCGCCATCGTCGAAGGCCACGGCCGCCGCGCCAGCGTGTATGCGATCGAGGACGGCAAGGCGCGCCGGCGATCGGTCGAGATCGCCTTCATCGACGGCGACCGGGTCGCCTTGCAGGACGGCCCGAATGCCGGCAGCCAGGTCGTCACCGACGGCGCGCTGTTTCTGACCGATGGTGATTCGGTGCGGGTGCAGAACTAGGTCATTGAGGGCAGGGCTGAGGGCTGAGGGCTGAGGGGTCAGGGAGAGCCGGCAGCCTCGAGGCCGCCGTTCAATTGTCAGCACGCCGCCATAGCGGCGAAATCGCACGGGGAGTGCGTGAGATGGGTTTCATCGAATTTCCGATCCGCCGCTACCAGTTCACGGTGGTCGCCTTTCTGTTGCTGGTTGCGCTGGGCATCAGCTCCTTCAACAACATCCCGCGCTCGGAAGATCCGTACTTCCCGATCTCCACCTTCGTCATCACGGTGGTCCTGCCGGGCGCCGATCCGAAGGAGCTCGAGCGCTCGGTGGTCAAGCCGATCGAGGATGCGCTGAGCGAACTGGAAGACCTGAAGACCATCGACAGCACTGTGAATGATTCGGTCGCCGTCGTGATCCCGGAGTTCGAAGCCTTCGTGGATGTCGAGCGCAAGTACGACGAAGTCGTGCGCGAAATCAACGCGCTGCGGCCCAAGCTCCCGGCCGAACTGCAGGACATCCGCATCCGCAAAGTCAACCCGGGCTTGGTCAACATCGTCCAGATGGCGCTGGTCAGCGAGGACGCGCCCTACGCCGAGCTGGAGGAATGGGCGAAGGAGCTGAAGGACCGCTTCAAGGGCGTCACCGGCGTGCGCCAGGTCGAGACCTGGGCCTATCCGGAGCGCGAGCTACGGGTCGCGTTGGATCTAGAGCGGATGGCCCGCCTGGGCGTGCTCCCCGGCCAGCTGATGGCCGCGCTGGCGAGCGAGAACGCGAATATTCCGGCCGGCGTGGTCGACGTTGGTTCGCGCAGCTTCAGCCTGCGCACTACCGGCAGCTATGAGCGACTCGATCAGGTCCGCGATACCGTCGTCACCGCGGTCGACGGTCAGCGCATCCGCGTGCGTGACCTGGCCGAGGTGAGCTGGTCCACCGCCAAACACAGTTACCTGGGCCGCTACGACGGCAAGCGCGCGGTCTTCATCACCGCCAACCAGCAGGACGGCCACAGCATCTTCGACACCCGCGACCGACTCCATGCGGTGGCCAATGAGATGACCGCCGAGCTGCCGCCACGGATCGTGCTGGAGCTGGGCTTCGATCAGGCGGTCAATGTCGCCCATCGACTGGCCCGACTGGGCCTGGATTTCGCCATTGCAATCACGCTGGTGCTGATCACGCTGCTGCCGTTGGGTTTTCGCGCCAGCGTCGTGGTGATGGTCGCAATTCCGCTGTCGCTGGCGATGGGCGTGGCGGCGCTGCACGCGCTCGGCCAGTCGCTGAACCAGCTCTCGATCGCCGGTTTCGTCGTTGCGCTGGGGTTGCTGGTCGACGATTCGATCGTCGTGGTCGAGAACATCGCGCGCCATCTGCGCGCCGGCATGGACCGCACCCGAGCCGCGATCGAGGGCACCAAGCAGATTTTTCAGGCGGTGCTCGGCTGTACCGCGGTACTGCTGCTCGCCTTCCTGCCGTTGCTTGCCCTGCCCGGCAACGCCGGCAAGTTCATTCGCGTGCTGCCGACGTCGGTGGTGGTCACGGTCGTCGCCTCACTGGTGGTGGCGCTGACGATCGTGCCGTTCCTGGCCAGCCGGCTGCTGGAACGCGAACCGGACGAGCATGGCAACTGGTTCCTGCGCAAGCTGACGGCGGCGATCAGTGGCGTCTACCGGCCCTTGCTGCACCGCGCGCTGGCCCGTCCGGGACTGACCGTGGTGATGGCGCTGGGTTTGTTCGTGGCCAGCCTGGGACTGGTCCCGGTGATGGGCTTTTCGCTCTTTCCGAAGGCAGACACACCGCAGTTCCTGCTCACCATCGAGACCCCGGAAGGCTCCTCGCTGGCCGCCACCGACCACGCCCTGCGTTTTGTTGAGGACAAACTGGCCGAGCGGCCGGAAGTGGCGCACTGGTTCGCCAACCTTGGCCACGGCAATCCGAAGATCTACTACAACATCATCCCGAAGGAGGAGGCCAGCAATCTGGCCGAGCTGTTCGTCCAGTTGCATCGCTACCATCCCAAACGCACCCCGCTGATGCTCGAGGAACTGCGCGCTGATCTGGCCGACTATCCGAACGCGCGCATCGTCGTGAAGGAGTTCGAAAACGGCCCGCCGATCGCAGCGCCGATCGCGGTGCGCGTGCTCGGGCCCGATCTGGACACGCTGCGCCGGCTGACCACCACGGTCGAACAGCTGGTGCGCGAACACCCCGGCACCCGCGACATCGACAATCCGGTCAAGGTTGCGCGCACCGACCTGAAACTGGTGGTCGACAGCGAGAAGGCGAATCTGCTTGGCGTGGCCGCGGTCGAGCTGGATCGGGCGGTCCGACTGGCGATCTCCGGCCTGCCGGCCGGGAGCTTCCGCGACGATCGCGGCGAGTCCTACACGATTACCGTGCGCGCGCCGATGGAGGGCCGGCCGACGCTGGCCCTGCTCGATCAGGTCCAGGTGCCGACCCGCCAGGGGACGCTGCTGCCGCTGAGCCAGCTCGCCCGGCTCGAGTTCAGCGCATCCCCAACCCAGATCCAGCGCGTCGATCGCGAACGCGCGG
This sequence comes from Lysobacterales bacterium, assembly GCA_041745855.1. Classification (GTDB taxonomy): domain Bacteria; phylum Pseudomonadota; class Gammaproteobacteria; order Xanthomonadales; family SZUA-5; genus JAWLAT01. Next base: position 2,752 of record JBGTIE010000037.1, read on the forward strand.
TGGTCATCAAGGCCTTCACCCGGACCGACTACAACACCGCGAGAGTCACCACCGAGATCGACCGCCAGCTCGCCAGCCTGAACTGGCCGCGCGGGTATCGCTATGAGATGGCCGGCGAAGCCGAAAGCCGCGCCGAGAGCTTCCAGGGCCTGGGCGCGGCCGCGCTGGTCGCGGTGTTTGGAATCCTCGCCGTGCTGGTGCTGGAGTTCGGCAGCTTCAAGAGCACGTTGATCGTGCTGGGCGTGGTCCCGCTTGGCGTTGTCGGCGGCCTGGTGATGCTGTTTCTTACCGGCTACAACCTGTCGTTCACCGCGATGATCGGCTTCATCGCGCTGGTCGGCATCGAGATCAAGAATTCGATCCTGCTGGTCGATTTCACTAACCAGTTGCGCGCCCAGGGTCGTCCGCTGGATGAGGCGATCGAGGAAGCCGGCGAAGTCCGCTTCCTGCCGATCCTGCTGACCAGCGCCACCGCGATCGGCGGCCTGTTGCCGCTGGCGCTGCAGAACGTCGGCATGTACTCACCGATGGCCTGGGTCATCATCGGCGGGTTGATCTCCTCGACCCTGCTCGCGCGCCTGGTCACCCCGGTGATGTACAAGCTGCTGCCGCCGGATGTGGAACTGGAAGCAACGGCGACGGTCGAGGACGGCAAAGGGCTGGCTTTGCAGCCGGGCTAGGCCGCCTTCCCCACCACGACCCGATTGCGGCCGGCCTGCTTGGCCTTGTAGAGGGCCTTGTCGGCCGCCTCGATCAGGTTCTGCGCCGGCGGGCTGGGGCCGCCGCGGCTGGCCATGCCGATGCTGACGGTGACATGTACCTCGCCCTGGGCTGCGCCCTTGCGCACGGCCTGCGGCCGATTTCCGGACAACCGGCCGCGACCGAGCTTGACGCGGGTATCCTGGATCCGTTTGCGGATGTGATCGAGTGCTTCGCTGACGCGAGCTTCGTCACCCGAGGCGAACAGGATCGAGAACTCCTCGCCGCCGTAGCGGAAGGCCAGTCCGCCGCGGCAGCGTTTGAGCGTGCGGGCGACGACCCGCAGCACCAGATCGCCCGCATCGTGACCGTGGCGATCGTTGAAGCGCTTGAAGTGATCGACATCGACCATCGCCACCGCCAGTCGGCCCTCACTGCGGGCCAGATGCTCATCGAGTGCACGGCGGTTTGGCAGCCCGGTCAGCGGATCGACGAAGGCCATCCGGAAGGCCTGCATCAATACCCCGCCGATGGCCAGCCCCACGCCCAGCGTCAGCCAGGC
>JBGTIE010000038.1:0-17820 GCA_041745855.1 Lysobacterales bacterium
GGCAGCTGGAAGCCATCCTGCACGTTGCCATCGAGCGTCAGGGTGAACACGAAGTTGCTGAAGCCGCTGTCGCCTTCGGCCTGGACCACGTCGTCGATGGCCACCGTCGCGCTGTCGTCGTTCTCGATCGTGCCGGTGCCCTGGCCGGTGCCGATGGTGGCGCCGGTCGGGTTGCTCAGGTTGACGAAGAAGGTTTCGTCGGTTTCGACGATGGTGTCGCCCTGGACCTCAACAGTGACCGCCGTGGTAGCGGTGCCGCCGGCGGGGAAGTTCAGGATTTGGCCGGTGATCGCGGTGTAATCCGAGCTCGCGCTCGCCGTGCCGTCGGCCGTGTCCACCTGCACGCTCACCGCGTTCAGCGCATGGGAGCGAGTTACGGTGAATACGAAGTCGGTGGTTCCGGAATTGCCTTCCGCCGCCGTCACGTCGTCGATGGACAACGACGGCAGCGCCACAACCTCGTGCGGCACGGCAACCGAACCGCTGTTCTCATGGGTGACCGAGCCGGCGAAGGTTGCCGTAAGCTCGCGGCTGCCTACGGACGCGAAGCTGATCGTGCAGGAGAAACTTGCGGTTGTGCCCGCGCCGCCGCTTGGCGTGGCATCGACGCAGCTCTCGCCAGTGCTGGCTGTGATCGTCACCTCACCATCGACCGGCGCGGTGTCGCTGCCCGTCACGTTGGCCTCGATGGCCACGGTCTCATCCACTGTAGATGGCGACGGAAAGAGATTGGAGATCATCGTCGTGGTCGACTCCTGATCCATTACCACGTGGTTGAAAGGCGCAGAGCCGCTCGGCAGATGACCGAAGTCGCCAGGCAGGGCAGCGCCGTCATAACGCGCGCGGATGGCCTGCGTGCCGGGAGTGTGGAAGGTGATCGTGCAACTGGCTTCCGACGTAACGTCGTCGAGCACCGTGAGCGTCAGGTCCGAGCAGGAACCGCTTGGCATGCCGATGAATGTGACGGTGCCGGAATCAGGCGCTACTCGACCCGAGACTCGCGCCGTCAGCGTGACCGGCTGGGCGGTCAGGGAGGGATTGGGGGCAGTAGCGTGGACGGTGGTGGTCGTGGCGGTGGTTGCGCCCCACGCGGCTATATAGGGGTTGCCGCGGCCGAAGGCGGTAGTGAAAAAGCCTCCTGAGATCAGCGCGCCGTCGTGCACGGTCAGGGCATGGACCCGACTGTTCATTCCAACTCCCAACGCTTCCCAAGCGTCACCGTTCCAGCGGGCGATGTGATTTACTGGCGTGCCTTCTGCTAAAGAAAATTGTCCACCTGCTATCAGATCGTTGTCGTAGACGCTCACTGCGAAGACCGTGTCGTTCATTCCCGTCCCGAGCGCAACCCAGGCATTGCCGTCCCAGCGCGCAACGTAGTTCGCCGGTACGCCCCCGGCTGTCGTGAAACTCCCCCCTGCGATCAGTTCAGCACCATAAACCGTCAGGTCCCAGACCGCACTGTTCATCCCCGCCCCCAGGGCAAGCCAGGCATTGCCGTCCCACCGTCCAACATGGTTCGCCGGTGAACCGTCCGCTGTCGTAAAATTGCCACCCGCGACCAGATCGCCGTCATGTTGGCTCAGCGCATAAACAGCGCTGTTCATTCCTGCCCCCAGCGTAGTCCAGGCCGTGCCGTTCCAGCGCGCGATGCGATTTGCCGGTGCTCCACCCGCCGTGGTAAATGTGCCCGCTGCGATCAGATCACCGTCGTACTCGCTCAATGCATGAACGTCGCTATTCATTCCCGCACCAAGCGCAGCCCATGTGTTGCCGTCCCAGCGCGCAATGTAGTTCACTGGAGTACCACCGGCCGTCGTGAAATTGCCGCCTGCGATCAGATCACCGTTGTACAAGGTCAGGGCCCGAACAGTGCTGTTCATTCCTGCACCCAGCGCTGCCCATTGGCTGCCGTCCCAGCGCGCGATTCGGTTCGAGGGCGTAGCGCCCGCCGTGGTAAACAAGCCTGCTGCAATCAGTTCGCCCTCGTAGGGGCTCAATGCGTAGACCCAATGGTTCGTTCCAACTCCTAGCGGAGCCCATGTGCTGCCGTTCCAGCGCGCAGTCCGGCTGGCCGACAGATTGCCCGCGATGGTGAAATGCCCTCCCGCGATCAGATCCCCGTCATGGATGGTCAAGGCACTGACCGAATTGTTCATCCCCGGACCCAACGCAAACCAGTTGCTGCCATCCCAGCGCGCAATCCGGTCCGCGGGAATCCCGCCTGCGGCCGCGAATTGTCCCCCAGCAATCAGCTCGTCGTCATAGACCGTCAAGGCGGTGACCGAGACGAAGCCAAAGCCGCTCATCCCGATCCCCAGTGATGACCAACTGCTGCCGTCCCAGCGCGCAATTCGGCTTGCCGACATTGCGCCTGCACTCGTAAAGCCGCCACCCGCGTACAGGTCACCGTTGTAGACACTCAGGGCAAAGGCGGAGCCGTTCAATCCCTCGGCCAACGGAAACCAGGTGCTGCCATCCCAACGGGCAATCCGGTTTGCGGGTAGAACACCAGCGGTCGTGAAATCCCCCCCCGCGATCAGGGCATCGTCGTAGACACCCAGGGTACGGACCAGGCTGCTCATTCCGGCCCCGAGTGCCGTCCATGCGCTTCCGTCCCATCGCGCAACATGATTTGCCGGTGCGCCACCTGCTGTGCTGAAGTTGCCTCCCGCGAAGAGATCGCCGTTGTACACACTCAGCGCTAAAACCGTGCCATCTATCCCGGTCCCAAGCGCAACCCATGTACTGCCGTCCCAGCGAGCAATCCGGTTTGCCGGCGCGCCGTCCGCCGTCGTGAAGACACCCGCCGCAATCAGATCGCCGTCGTAGACGGCCAAAGCATAGACCGTATCGTTCATGCCCGAACCCAGTTGCACCCAACGATCCCCGTTCCAGCGTGCAATGTGGCCCAGCGCCGTAGCACCGGTGTGAATGAAGGCACCGGCCACGTAGAGCGCCGGTCCGCTCCCGTCGTCCCAGAGCGTCGCGGCAAACACGGTTGAGTCCAGTCCAGTCTCTGCATCTACAAACATCGGCCGCCAGTCTTCAGTCGCGGTATCAACGCTGTGGTTGAAGGGTGCCGAGGTGCTGGGCTGCCAGGTTGTGGTGCCATCGGTGCCGCCGATGTATTGCGCAGTCAACGTGCGTGCGCCGGGGGTATTCCAGCGGATGCTGCACTCGGCTTCGGAGGTCGTCGCATCGACCGGCGTCAGCGTCAGGTCGCTGCATGAGCCGCCCGGGGCACCGGTGATGGTTACATGCCCAACGGTCGGTGCCGTGCTTGCTGTTACGCGCGCCCGGATCAGCACAGGCTCGCCGGCACGCGACGGGGCAGGCAAGGTACTGGTGATTTCGATGCTAGTGGGGTCGGCAATACCGTAGGCTGCAATAAAGGGGCTCGGGATTGCGCCGGCAACTTTGAAGCTACCGCCAACGATTAGATCCGTGCCCAGAATAGCCAAGGCGCTGACCGACTCGCTCACCCCTTCGCCACCGCTGCCGACAGACGACCAGACCATTCCGTCCCAGCGCGCGATATAGTTCGCCGCAATAGGCTCGCCCGCATTGGCCTCGGTGAAAAAGCCAGCGACATAGAGATCTCCGCCCAGGATCGCAAGCGCCCGTACGTCACCACCCACCCCGTTTCCAGCGCCGCTGCCTAGTGGGTACCAGTTGTTGCCGTCCCAGCGCGCGATCCCCGTTGCAGGTTCGCCGCCCGCAGTCAAGAACCGACCGCCGGCAATCAATTCACCGTTGTAGACGGCCAAGGCCAGGACTTCAATGTTCCAGAGACTGCCGACGCCGCTGCCGAGGGGCGCCCACGAACTACCATTCCAGCGCGCTATGTTGAACGCCAAGACTGGGTCGCCCACGTTGGCCTGATGAAACCCCCCGCCAACGTAGAGTTCGCCATTCAGTACAGCGAGGGCGGTGGCCGTACCGTTCACCCCGTTACCACCACCGCTACCCAATGACGACCAGCCCAAGCCGTCCCAGCGTGCGATCCTACTTGCCGAAATGGGCGTGCCCACGTTGGCCTGTGAGAAGCTGCCCGCCACGTAGAGATCTCCGGCCAGAACGGCGAGCGCCCAGACCTCTTGGCTTACCCCATTGCCACCGGCGCTGCCCACTGACGACCAAGTAATGCCGTCCCAGCGCGCAATGTAGTTCGCAGCAACCGGCTCACCCTCGTTGGCCTGGGTGAACCACCCACCGGCGTAGAGATCCCCGCCCACAACGGCTAGCGCGTTGACCTGGCTGTTCACCCCGTTGCCAGCGCCGCTGCCCAGCGGCGACCACGAACTGCCGTTCCAGCGTGCTATCCGGTTTGCAGCCACACCACCGGCAAAGGTGAACCAGCCCGCCGCAATCAGTTCACCGTTGTAGACTGCCAAGGCATAGACCTCGCCATTGACGCCGACGCCCGCGCTTCCCACAGCAGACCAGGTCATGCCGTCCCAGCGAGCGGTCCGGTTTGCGGTAATCGGAGCGCCTGCGTTGGCCTGTGTGAAGCCCCCGACCACGTAAAGATCGTCACCGAGGACGGCGAGCGCCGAGACCGAGGCGTTCACCCCATTGCCACCACCGCTGCCTATCGCTGACCAGTTCACGCCGTCCCAGCGCGCAATGCTGTTCGCCGCAATCGGCATGCCTTCATTGGCCTGTGTGAACGGCCCACCAACGTAAAGATCTCCGGCCAGAACGGCAAGGGCGACAACTCCGCTGTTTACCCCGTTTCCGCCGCCGCTGCCGAGCGGCGACCAACTGCTCCCGTCCCAGCGCGCAATGCCATTGGCCGCAATTGGGGTGCCTACGTTAGCCTGCGTGAAAAAGCCACCCACGTAGAGTTTTCCGCGCAGAACGGTAAGCGCGTTGACTTGGCTGTTTACCCCGTTCCCGCCGCCGCTGCCCAGCGGCGACCAGTTGCTGCCGTCCCAGCGCGCAATTCCGTTTGCCGGGATCGCCGCACCCACGTTGGCCTGCGTGAAAGTTCCACCGACGTACAGATCATCTCCAAGCACGGCCAGAGCCATGACCAGGCTGCCTACTCCGTTCCCGCCACCGCTTGCCAAACTTGACCAAGCGCTACCGTCCCAGCGTGCAATGTTGTTCGCCGTAATGGGCGCACCTGCGTTGGCTTGTGAAAATTGCCCACCGGCATACAGTTCTCCATTCCTTACGGCGAGGACATGAACATGGCCGTTCAATCCGTTGCCCCCCCCGCTACCCAGCGCCGACCAGATACTGCCGTTCCAGCGCGCAATCGCGTTCGCGGGAATTGGCGCACCCTCGTTGGCCTGCGTGAAAGTCCCGCCCACGTACAGATCACTGCCCACAGCGGCAAGGGCCCACACCGGTTGGTTTACCCCGATTCCGCCGCTGTTGCCTAGCGAAGACCAGGAACTGCCGTTCCAACGAGCGATCTGGTTCACGACTATGCCACCTGCGGTCAGGAACTGCCCCCCGATCACCAGCGCCGGACCCGTGCCGTCGTCGTACACCACCGCTGCGTTGACAGGACCGTCAGGTCCGTTATTGCCAACAAAGGTTGCCTTCCAGTCATTCGCGCCACCTTTCGAGCGCGATGCCGGTGGATTCGGCTGGTGGCCGGCGCTCTCCGTGCCGGTGCCAGCCTCGCTGGGCGCAGCTGTAAGCGCAGGCACACCACCCATTGCACTCTGTTCGGACCGCGCCAGCTCGCGTCCCTGAGCATCCCGCAACACTGCTACCAGCTTGCGATCTCCGGCTTCAAGGTCAAGCGCATCCAAATGCATGCCCGGCTCCAGCGCGCGGGTCTTGACCGTGCGCGCTCGGCCGCTGGCGTCGACGGCCTGCAACTCCAATTGGCCGCTCTCGCTGCCCTTCCAACTCACGGCCAGCTGCGGGCTGCCCTCGCCGCCGATCGGCGGCAGCAGCATCACCGAAAGCGATCGCTCGGTCGCCGACCAGGCCAGCCCCGGCAGCAGCAGGCAGACGGCGAGCAACAGTGCGAGCAGATCCGGCATTGCGCAAGCTCTTGTCATCTTGTCCGATGGCTGCGCAATGGTCATTGCTATGTTGGCACCGCAGTGCAACGTGACTGCTTGCTTGAGCTTGCTGCGGTCCGGACTCATCGTCAGTTTCCCCTGCTGGTTTGTTGTTCTCGGTTGGCCCGGCAGCAACCCCATTCCGGCAACTCCGGACAGTGTTCTTGCAGGCGTGCAGTACTAGTGGCGCCAGGGCGCGAGTTATCCCAGCACGACCACAGTGATAAGCGATCCTTCCCTCGCTATCGACTCCCAGATGGGAGCCAGATCGATGTGGCTGACTGCGGGTCTGAACTGATGGCAAACGGGAATTTCAGTCCGCGGCCCGTGAGCGGGCTGCCGGACGCGATCAACCAGCACAAAGAAATCAGCCTGTCCGCAGCCCCTGCACGCAGCCCCTGCAACTTGCGCTCGACCAGCAGCATCAGCGCTTGCTGGCTACGCGCGCCGGTCTTGACCATCACCCGCTTGAGCTTGGTGCGCGCATTGCCGATCGAGATACCCATCGCATCCGCCGCCTGGCGGATGCCTTCGGTTTGGTGCAGGTGCCAGAGCAGGGCGGCCTCGGCCGGACTGAGCGCGTAGCGCTCGCGCAGGCGATGACGTCCCACTGCGGAGGGCAGAAGCGGTTCAGCCTGCTTGAGTACCAGTAGCGTGGCCCCGCTCAGTTGCGCACTGTCCGGCATTCGGTAGGCGGCAAAACTCCAGTCCTTCCCTTCCAGGCCATGACCGAAATGGATCGTGGTCCGGCCAGTGGCGATGCTCGCAAGCGCTTCCTCGAGCGCCACGCCAAAGTCATCGCTACCAGAGAGGTGCCCGTCCACTACCTTCAGTGCGGTTCCCTCCGCGAGCTCGCGCTGAGCTTCCGGATTGGTTGCCAGCACCGCACGATCCGCGTCCAGCAGGAACATTGGATACTCCGGACAAAGCCCGGCGATTCCCTCGACCAGTGCCAGCGCCAGTTCGATCAGTTGCCGCGCCGCCGCGTGTGTTGGATCAGGGTTCGCGGCGGACAGCGCGCCAGCTTGACTCGCGGCATCGGCACCGCCATCGACGAAGGCTGGCTTGGACACTGGCATCAACGTGGCTCCCGGACTGACCGACAGCGCAGTCTTCGACGCGGCCAAGTCTTCTCGTGCCATCCGATTTTCCCCTGATCGCCGCACCCCTCACATCATCCCCCAACACGGGAAGGGCGTCATCACCCAGCGGGGGGATCGATTGCCATCCGAGCTATTGATAACGTGACGGGAGCTCGCCGGTGACGCCAGGCAATCCCGGTCCGACGAAGGCACGCGGAAAATGCCGTTGCTTTACCGCCCTGAAAGGGCAGCACAAGTTAGCCTGGGGCAACGCCCCAGGAAAACCGGACCACAAAAACCAGAGCCCTGAAGGGGCGAACAATGGTCGGCTGATGAAACACTGGCGTGGTTCAAGGCGCGCTGTCATGCGGTGTCGGCTTGCCGCACGTGCGGATATGGGGCGCCCTTTCAGGGCTCGGAATTATGCGCCCTGCCTACCTGGGGCGTTGCCCCAGGCTAACTTGTGTTGCCCCGTCGGGGCGAAAAGCACAGCGAGGCGAGCTGCGCATAATCAACAATTACCTTATTGCTTCATGGAGAGCTAATCTTGTGCAGGCGATCAGTAAGAGTCGCGGTGGCACCAGCAGGCAGTTCAGCTACCGGGCTGGGCCGCATGGGTTACTGGCCATGGCCGAATTCCGGCCAGCACAAGGGCGTCCTTTGCCCGAGCGGCATCGAAGTCGGCCTGCGGGCCCGCCCAGAATCCTTCCGACATGCCGAAAAAACGCGACTCGGCAAGCGCTGCAGTTGCTCCGGCAAGGCGACCGCGGAAGCAGGCTCTTGACTCCTTACAGCGCCCAGCTCCGCAATCTGGGAGTAGCGCGGTTCCGGCGCGCGTAGAGCAATGATCTGCGCCCCAGTCGCGTTCGCGCCGGCGGCCGCGTCTACACCAAAGCGAGTTCCTTCGCTCCTGCTGTCCTTCGCGAGGGCTCCAGGACTTGATGCGGTCGGGACATTGAGCCGGTCAAGCGGCGCCGCGATAGGTGTCGATATCAATGGACGCACCCACTGATGCCAGAAACTGAACGGTCTCCGCGCTGAAGCCGATAGCTGGGGTAGACAGACGATCATCAGCGGAAACGGTGAGCACGACTTGCAAGGTGACGGCGAGGTTAAACCTTTCGGCAACTCTCCGAATTGTCTCTGACGAACCTGACAACCTGGAGATCAGCGCCTCCCCCATGTCGTATACGTCGAGCATATCGGCGGAAAGCTTGCCCGAGGACAACACCCACGAGGACATCTTTGGCCGAGGCACAGCCTGCCGCTGGACACGAGACGGTTCGATTTCCAGCGCGCGCGTAACGGCATCGGGGTCAAAGTCGTTGCCCCAAAGCGAAAAGTACATCTCACCCTCGTTCACGAGGGTTGCCCCGCCTCGGCCTTCAGCGCCGGGTCCAGGCATGCCCAGCTCGGTGCACTTGAAGTCCAGATGTTGATTGCCGGTGCGATCGAGGACGGATCATCCAGCGTCCCGATGCGCACGACGCGAAACTGCGGACGGGCCGATGACGCGGCCAGGAGTTGACAGCCACAACTGGCACAGTAGTAGCGCGAGAGCTCGTTTCCACTGTCCGCCGAGCTGGTGTAGCAACTCATGGTACCGATGACTTCGATGCTCGAAGTCGCGAAGTTCGCGTTGACCGTTCCGTTACCCGAGATCTTCTGACAGTCGCGACACCAGCAGATCCGAGCCGTCACTGGCTCGCTACTGATCTTGTAGCGGACACTTCCACACAGGCACCTACCGCTACGTTCCGACATCGCGTTTCCCAATTGCTGCCGACGGCTCGTCTTTTGACATGGTAGGGGCAAACGCCTCGGAGCTAGTAGTATCAGTTTAAACTTATATGTTGCGCATATTTGCGCTGGATTATATAGTGCAGATATCGTCGGAGACTGATATTGCCATGGCTGCGATTACTCCCCACCCCATCCGCAGCAGCGATCAGCTCTCCGTGCTCCTGCGCAACCTTCGGATGTCCCGCCGCATGACGCAGCGCGAATTGGCCGAGCGCCTCGGACTGTCGCAGCCGCGCATTGCCGAGATTGAGCGGCGCCCTGGCCGCGTTACGGTCGATCAGCTGCTTGCAGTCATGCACGTTCTTGGCGCCACCGCGCTGGTCATGCCCGGCCGCGAAACGGATTTGTCCGGTCATGCGCCGGAGAGCGTGACCGGGGAAGCTGTCCCGGCCACCGGGACGGTCGATCGCGCGCCCAAGGGTGAGTGGTGAGCCGCACCCTTGTTGCGTGGATGAACGGCGAGCGCGTCGGCACGTGGACCGTAAGCAACCGTGGGGCGCATTCCTTCAACTACGACGCCGCTTGGGTCCGCTCCGAGCGCGGTCGCGCGCTGTCATTGTCGCTGCCATTCCCGCCCGACCCGACCACGGTGTTGCGCCGGTACGTTGAGGAGTACTTTGACAACCTGTTACCGGACAACGACGCCATCCGCGAACGCATCCAACGACGCTTCGGGGCTCGGACGCGCCGCAGCATTGATCTGCTGACCGAGCTCGGCCGCGACAGCATCGGCGCGCTGCAGTTGCTCCCGCCCCACACTTCGCCCGACGGTTTCGACCAGATCCACTGCGACCCGATCAGCGACGACGAGATTGCCGAGCATCTGCGTCTCATCCAGTTGCCGGACTATATGAGTGATCCCGACGACGTCTTCCGAATCTCGCTGGCGGGTGCGCACCAGAAAACGGCACTGCTGAAGCTCGACGGTCAGTGGCGAAAGCCTCGAGGGGCCACCCCATCGACTCACATCCTGAAGCTCCCGCTGGGTCGACTGCCGGGGCACAACATCGACCTTGGCACGTCAGTGGAGAACGAGTGGTTGTGTGGCGAGCTGCTGCGCGCTTTGGGCTTACCGGTTGCCGCTTCCCAAATCGCCACCTTCGGTGAGCAACGGGTGCTCGTCGTGGAACGATTCGACCGGATGATCACCGCCGGCGCTGACCGCTGGATTCAGCGCTTGCCGCAGGAGGACTTCTGCCAGGCAACAGGGACACCGAGCGGGCTGAAGTACAACGAGCACGGTGGGCCCGGAATCGACCAGTGCCTGGAGCTGCTGGCAGGTTCCGATGATCCCATCGAGGACAGCTGGCGGTTCCTCGCGGCGAATTTCGCGTTCTGGCTATTGGCGGCGCCGGACGGCCACGCGAAGAATTTCTCGATCTTCATCAAACGCCGCAGCAAGTACGGCCTCACACCGCTTTACGACGTGATTTCGGCATGGCCTGTGATCGGTAGTGGCAGGCTGGGGACGCTCGACTATCGCCGCGTGAAACTGGCCATGGCCGTCAGGGCAAAGAATCGCCACTGGAAACTCGACGAGATCCGGCCGCGCCACTGGAAGGCGGTATGCGATCGCTATGCGCACCTCGAAGGCGCCTGGGATCGACTGTGCGAACTGTCCGCCAACGTAGATCGGGCAATAGACAGCGTAGCCCGAACACTTCCCGCCAATTTCCCAGAACCGGTCTGGGCGGCAATCACCGTTGGCATGCAGCAGCACGCGGAACGGTTTCAGAGCATGGCCAGTCGCCAGCCGGGCCCAACTTGATCGGGAAACTCGCGACCCTCTCCGGTTCTGGCTTGCAGGCGACCGCGGAAGCGGGCTCTTGGCTCCTTATGGCGCCCAGCTCCGCAACCTGCAAGTAGCGCGGTTCCGGCGCGCGTAGAGCGGTGATCTACGCCCCAACTGTATTCGCGCCGGCAGCCGCGGCTGCACCAAAGCGAGAACAAGCTACTCGCGCTTAGACGCTCCTCTCAAGGTCGACTGCGACGATCTGTCGAAGGAATGCCGAGTAGGCCTCACCGATCGGAAGCTCTGCGTCCACATGGGCGCGCCGCCGCTGGGCCATTGTAGCTTCGCCGGTCCTGGGGTCCATTCCCTGCTTCTCGAAGTTCTCCCAGGACACTCCTGCGCCGCGGCGTTGCCAGAGGGGAACTTCGTTGAAGTTGATACCCCGCCGGAAAAGCAATTCGTTCTTGTCCGAAACGCTCATGCCCTTCAGCGCTTTGGTGGCCTGGGCGGCGGATTGTGCTTCCTTGCGCAGGGTCCAATAGCACCAGCCATTCAGGGCGCAGCGAGTAGCGTCGCCTTACCGCCAGCGAAAGTAGTCCACGACCAGTTCCGCGTTGGCTGCAAGACACAGGCGGCTGTCGAAGTGCACGACTGCTTCGCCAAACTGATGCGTGAAAGTGGCGCTCGCGATGCCGGCGGATACCGATACGAGCTTTTCCAGTTCGCGGTCGAACAACTCCGTGTTGCGCGGCAGAAGAATCGAGATCTCATCACTCTGCGTGTAGGCGTACAGGCCCTGCAATCCGTCCAGCAGCGCCGACGCGGTCGCAACCATCAACGCATGGAAGCGCGAGTCGAAAGGCTTCTCGAACCGCTCCTCGGTGAGACGGGAAAAGTTACGCCCATCGACGCGAATGATCGGCCAGGTGCCCGGCAGTGCCCGGAGCGAGTGAAACCACTCGAGACGCCGCATCCGGTTTCCGAGACCTTCGTCCTTCATTCATGATCCTCAACATAAACCTGGACATCAATGCCGTCATCAGGTGCGATCACTACCAGGTACAGCTCATCAAAGCCTTCGGACCGACTCGGGCGCTCGAATGCGCGCGCGGTGGCCCACAGCGCGACATCCGGAACACGCGCCTTTCCGCTCCTGTTGGCGTTCCTTCGCGACGATGCACCGAGCCCGGAGGAGAAGACATATCCGATGTTCCGAGCGCCAAAACGCCGACCCGACTCAAGCAGTGGTTGCCGATCCAGTCGCCGAGGATTGGTGTTGTCCACGACTACGGACCTGCCTGCCATCAGCCCCTTTTCAATCAAGACCATCTGGCGTCTTTGCGGACGTCGGTTGTTGCGAAACTGATCCTTGCTGACAACAAAGTGCGTAGCGTCGAATTGCAGTCGCCTGAAAGTGCTCTTGCCGGAGCCCTGCAGACCCATAAGGATGATCAGCTCCATGCCGCCAACACTCACAAAATACCCACGAGCCAGGATAGTGCTCTGCCCAGATATGCGACCGTGTGCCAGATTCCCACGCCGAGTAGGATCAGAAACGCAAGCGTTGTCAGAAGCCCCATCCCCCGTCCGCGAAATGACTTGTGCACTATTTCCTGCATCTTCTCCGACGAACACTTCGCAAACGCCACGTGCCCATCTCTCCCGAACAGTGCGCGATTTCCGATACGAAAATCAATCCGAGCACCATTCGGCAAACGCCCGAGGCGCTCCAGAGACTGCGCCAGCTCCGCCAATCCCTCCGCCGTCGAAATGATGACGTAATCGGTGTACCCAGGATGGTGTCCTTCGGTGCGCAGCACATACTGAGGATGGTTTGGCGGCATCTTTGGCTCCGATTCGACCTGTTAGGCCGCTAGCCACCGCGGCCATACTCGGTGTGTCTGCCCACAAAGTATCCGACGATCTTCCACTCTGACTGATGTCGCTCCATCACCACCTTCTCCGTGGTCGTGACATTCTCGGATGTAGTCGCATGCTTGAACTGCACGGCCACGTAGTCTCCAACCGGCACTCGAGCGTCGATCCGGGTCGAAAAGCCGATTCCTTCCAGCTCCCGCACTGGCGCGTGGTTCGCGACATTCGCGCTGAGCTTGAGCATGTTCTTCCAGGCAAACTCGCTGCTCTGCGAGCGGAGTGTTGGTCCTGCCTGATCCCAGGTGCCCTGGAAGTCACCGCCGTCGATCATCCGGAGGTATTTCCAGGCCGCTGCCTCCGCCTCCTGACGTTGTTCCATTGTTCCCGCGGTTGGCTCCGGCAGGTCGCTCTCGTCGCCTAAGGAGAACGAGAAGTTGCAGGCCGTGAGCAATATGGATAGGAGAATGAGGGCGAAGTTCTTCATCTTCATGCTCCAGGGTTCCCTTGCTAGATTGTAGCGTCATGTGCACGTCAATCTGCGCGCAGGCCGCAGCGCTACGCCGAGCATGCCGCAGCAACTCTGGATCAGGCCAGCGATTGCCCCACCACAGTCTTCAGCGCCGGATCCAGGCAGGCCCACTTCGGCGCGCTGGCGGTCCAGATGTTGAACGCCAGGGTGATCGAGGATAGGGCCGTGAAGCAAAGCCAACCCGCAGAACTGGAGAAAAAGTTTGTACAGCACGCAGTTCTGGCAATAAAGTGTGGCTGCTGAAGAATTTCTTGCCTGCGAGTCCGCCACTGATATGAGCGACGTCGGCTACGCCTGGATCCAGGAAGCGCTGGGGGCCCCGGACTTTTTGGGGGCACTACGGGCTCGCTCGGCGTCCGTTAGCCGCATTGAGCGACTTGAAGACGGCAGCCTCCTGGTACCACACAAGCTTTCACCCGTGCCCACACTGCTGCAGCACGCCTTGTTTGCCCTCAAACATGAGGGAGTGAGACTGGGCCATCTGGCCAGTCTTTTGCAGAGACTGCCTCCAGCGGAACTGGTATCCCACATTCAGGCCGCCCCCAACAGCATTTACGGCCGCAAGCTCGGGCATCTTTGGGAACGTTGGCATAAGCGACGATTGCCCGATCTGGATGAACTGCGGGTCGCGTCGGCATATACCCCCCTGTTCGACCCGGACGACTATTTCGTTGGCCAGTCCCGACGTGACGCGCGCTGGCGCATCGACTTCAATGGCTTGGGTGACCTGGACTTCTGCCCGGTTGTGCGCAAGACGCCTCAGCTCATGGCTCGCGTGCGCAACGACATCCTGGGTCAAGCCAAGGTCTTCGCCGAATCAGTGGGCGCTGACATGCTGGAGCGTGCCATGGCCTGGGCCTATTTGAGCGAGACCGAGGGCTCGTTTGCGATCGAAGGCGAGTTCCCCAGCCACGACAAGTCCGCCCGATTTGCCGCCCTGCTGCGTCGTGCCGACGAACAGCGCCCGCTTACCGAGGACCTGCTGCTGGAGCTGCAGAATGCGGTCGTCTCCAATCCCTTTGACAAGGCAGTGCAGTTTCGCACCGAGCAGAACCGGCTGCAGAGGGACATGCCGGGTGCGGCCGGTGTCACCTACGTGCCTCCATCGCCGGAGCTGGTTTCCGAGCTGATGGACGGGCTGGTGCGGCTGACCAACCAGCGCCCTCCTGCATTGGATGCGTTGGTGCATGCTGCGGTCGTGTCCTTCGCCTTTGTGTTCATTCATCCCTTCGTGGATGGCAATGGACGGCTGTCGCGGTTTCTGATCCACCATTGCCTGGGCCAGTCGGGCCTACTGCCTCCGCAGTTCCTGCTGCCCATTTCGGTGGCGATGAAGAAGCACGAAGCCGGCTACCTGCAAGCGTTGACTGCCTTCAGCCGGCCCGCGCGTCAGCTGTGCCGGGTGACCTGGTTCAGTGACGAACACTATGCCTACGAGTGGGTGGACGGGGCAGACTTGTGGTTCCGATACATGGATCTGACCGATGCTGCCGAGTTCACACTGGCCATGGCCGAAGCCTCGCTGGACACCCATATGCGCCAGGAAGTGGACTTCCTCGCCCTGTTCGATCAGGTCAAGCGCCATATCGATGCACACCATGACCTGCGCGGCAGCGACCTGGCGACCTTGATCGTGGCGATCTTTCAGAATGGGGGTTCCTTGTCGAACAACCGCCGCAAAAGATTCGCCGATCGGGTGCAAGCGCACGTGTTGGACGCTATCGAACAGGCGGTCCGGCAAGCCATGGACGGACTACCGCTGGGCATGACGCGCTGAGCCAGGGTGGCTGAAGATCTCGCCGGTGTCACAGCCGCCAATTACATACTGAATGACGAAAAATGGTTGCTGCCCAGCAGCGAAGCTACTGTAACGTCCTCATGTCAATCATGGAGCAGCGCATCCTGGACGATCCGGGCATGATCGAAGGCAAGCGGTGGCAGTGACTCTAGCGCGTGCCAGCGTACTTGCGAGGCGTCATCCCCGGCGAATAGAGTCTGCAACGACAGGTAGTCAGGAAGCTCGAGAATAAATGCGTGGGAGCGGCTCCACGCGCTCGCGGTGTCTCGTGGATCGCGCTGTTGCCCCTCGTAGATCCCGATTGCTTTCAACGAGCCGTCGAGTTCGCCCAGCTCTAGACCCGTCTCTTCTGCAAGTTCGCGAAGTGCGGCAGCCTCGAAAGTCTCGAAGCCCTCCTTCCACGCCTCTCCGCGCTGGGCTCGCGTGTTCACGAAGCCGCCAGGCAAGGCCCATCGCCCCCCTTCCGCACCGACGTCGGCGCGACGTCTGATCAACAAGATCTCCGGGATGCCCTTCACCCGGCGCAAACAGACCACATCGGCAGTTGGGTTGGCTCCGACGAAGCGATATCCACCGCCGCGGCGCTCGCGGTCTACGCGTTCGCGGGCGAGTTGCTCAAGCGCCTCGGCGGCGGTAGTGAAGCCTTTACTTGGCCAGTGAGATGCAGCGGCGCCGCTCGCCCCGCTGACATCACCTGCCAGGAACAGACAGCGCAGCCGCAGGTTTATCGCGGCCCGAATCTCGTCGCGCACGATGTTGCCGCCATCGAAGAAGACCGCGCTGCCGCCGATGTCGGCAAGCAGGCCATAGAGCCCGCAAGACTTGTCGTAGAGCGTGCGGCCGACGAGGCAGGCCGCTGAAAGCTGGACCATATCGGAGACCGGAGATGCCTCGACCAGTGCCCCAACCATGATCGCGTTGTGCTTGCGTGCAGCCGCATACACGACGCCTTCGATGCCGTGGATGGTACCGCCAGTCAGAATCACATGATCGCGGGCAAGACCGGCTATCAGTTCATCGATAATGCCTACGATGCGCGCGCGATCCGCCCCATCCAGCGTGAGCCAGCGCTTGCGCCAGGCGCCCGCGATGGAGACGAAATGACGCCCCGGGTAATGCGCGACGATGTCTCGAACCAGCGTGACTCCGCGAGCGTCCAGCGCCTCGCGAAAAGAGCGCGCCGCAGCTTCTCGTTCCGCGCTGCGGCGCGCTGCGAACTGCGGTGTGTAGTACCGCAACGGGGGCGCGTCGGGGACAGTGAACTGCGTCCTGCCCACTTGCCGGTCCGCTTCTCGACGCGCGTCAATTATTTCAGCCTCCGTTCGCGCAATCACTGTGGGATCGGTGAGTCCGGAGAGTTGGGCTGCGCGGAGTTGGCCTACGGTGTCCGCGTGATAGATGCCGTATCCATCGGTGCCCAGGACCACAGATGCACCGGCAGCGACATAGCGGGCAAGCGGAACTCCGATCGCGGCGCGGATATTGTTGAGCGCGAAGTTCGAGTCGAGGTTGAACTCGATGACGACCCCGGCATCGCGAATCCGCGCGAGTGTTTCACGATCTACGCCGTAGAGGCCATGCCCGATCCTCGTTCGAACGCCCTCAGACAGCAGGATGTCAACCGCGACGCGAACATTCTCAGGGTGACCCGGATTCTCTCCGGCGTGTACTCGAATCGTCCAGTCTGGTCTTGATTCGCGGGCAACCGCCGCCACGGCACGTAACTGGAACTCTTGCTCATGAGTCGAAGTTGTTTCATGACCCATGAAATCGACACCGACGATCAGCGTGCTGCCCGCGTAGCCGCGCAGGCGCTCGACCATGTCCATTACCCACTCAGGGTCGTCTTTCCGACCGAGCGCGGCGAGAAATCGAAGGTCGACTCCGGTCTCTGCGCGAATTGCGGGCAAACAAGCGTGTGCAGCACGAAGCACCTCAGGGTCGAACACATCGTGGACCGATAGCTCGGCGTACTCAACGCCCATCGCAGCGTAGTCAATCGCAATCTGTCGACAGATGTCCGGAAACGCAGCGTGGCACTTGGTAATGGGGCGCCGCAGCTTGTAGACGCGGCTCATGTCCTGGTGCGTGTGCACAGTCTCGATCGACAAGGCAAGGGCCCGCGCCAATTTTTCGACCAAGTTGTCTGGTGCACGCGCGAGTTCGAGATCTTTTGCGACTTCGACACCGATTTCGGCCAACAGCCCTGCCGGATAGTGCACCCCGTGCTTCGCGCCGATTGCCAGTAATGCCTCCGGACGAACGCAACCTGCGAGATGCGCGTGGAGATCCGTGCGCGGTGCCGCCATCGCAGCGACATTCCGCGCCGGATGCGGAAAACCACGATCTGAAAGAAATCTGAGCTCGAGAGCCGTCAGCTTCGTGCCCGCCTCCCAGCCGTCACGCCAGTGCCCGAGCACGACGCCGCCCAGGCGCGCAGTGCCGTCTTCGACGCGAACATGCGCCTGCAACGCCGCGGCAAGTCGCGAGCGTGGCGCGCGAGTGTAGTATTTGAGGTCCGGTCCAACCCAATGATCGCCGGCGGGGTCAAGGGGCAGGCAAGCAGGGGCCATGACCTGACCATCGGCAAAGCCATGCATTAGACGACCATCAGCTTCATGACCTCTGCGTTGTGCGCATCGATGTCGTCAGGCACGTCGAAAAGACCCGCGGCAACACCAATGCGCTTGAGCGAGTCGGCAGGCGGCACCGGGACCAGCCGGGCAACCGGCCGACCGTGGCGGGAAATGGTGATTTCCGTTGCAGCGCCGCTGACGATCTGCTCGATCAAACCCGACAGATGAGTCTTGGCATCGAACAGGCTGACTGTCAGCATCGCACACCCTCATGATTTGGTTTGACTAGTATCACCAATACTGCACGGCCACGACAGACAAGCCCTGGAACGCAGTGGGTTGGGCGCGCGCGCCGTGATGCAGGGTTCGGTGCTAGCCGCGCGGGCACGTCCGGCGCAT
>JBGTIE010000039.1:0-1934 GCA_041745855.1 Lysobacterales bacterium
CACCGGAGCCCCCGCCGGCACCGCCGCCGCGGCGCAATCCGGATGCCACGGTGGTCTTTCGGCCGGCACGGCTTACCGATCAGGCGCCCGATCAGCCTGGGGGGCCGTATACTCTGGGGCTGAAACCGTTGTCCATTGGCAGTGACCCCCGTTGTGACGTTAAAGTGGAAGGGGTTGCCGCGCGCCAGGCGGAAGTGGGGCCCAGTCGCAGCGGCTTCATCCTGCGCGACCTGGCCGGCAGCGCGACCACGGTCAACGGTCAGGCGGTCGATGAACTCCTGTTGAAGGATGGCGACCTCATCCAGATCGGTACACTCAGCCTGAGGTTTTCCCAGGTCTGAATCAGTTTCCAGACAGTTCGCGACAGGATCAAACGATGGCAATCGAAATCAGCGAAGAGAAAGCGGGCTCAGTCCGTATCCTGGCCTTGAGTGGCCGCCTCGACACCGAGACCGCGCCGGATTTCGAGCTCAAGGCGCATGATCTGTTTACCGAGGGCGACCGCCATTTCGTGGTCGACCTTTCGGGCATCGACTACGTCAGCAGCGCCGGCTTGCGAGTCCTGTTGTCGCTGGCCAAACAGGTCGACGGCGGCAAGGGCAGCCTGCAGCTGTGCGGCCTGCCACCGCACGTCAAGCAGGTCTTCGATCTAGCCGGCTTCAGCAAGCTGCTGAACCTGCAGCCCACCCTCAAGGGGGTATTGAGCAGCCACCCTGAAGCGCAGGGGATGGATGCGGCGGCGGTAGGCAATCTGGCCAAGGAACTGCTCGGCGACCGCGCCGACGCGGATCCGGCGGCCAGTAGTTCGGCGGCGCCGGCATCGCCCCAGCTGCAGAATTCGGCTGCCAATTTACTGGGCGCCAAGGCGCCACCACATCGGTCCAGAAACAAGAAGGGCCTGTGGGCGCGCTTCCTGGGATGGCTGCGCGGGGAATAGTTGCGTGGCGCGCTAGATGACTGACCGGCACGCCAGTGAGTCGGCTAGCCCCCTTGGTCGTCGAGCAGCCGTTCGACACAGATGATCGTGAAATCGTCGCTGGAGACCTCGTCCTGACAGAAGCCGAGCAGCGCGCTGCGCAACCGGCGGTTCATGTCCGAGGCCCCGCTCGCCTGCCGCATTGCATCATTGCGACGATCGTTGCCGAATGGCTCGCCCGCAGGATCCTCGCCTTCCTCCACCCCATCAGTGGTGAACAGCATCACATCACCGGGTGACAGCTGGAAACGCTGATCGCGGATGCTCAGGTCGGGTGAACTGCCGATCGGATGCCCCGGATCCAGGCTCATCTCCACTACCCGCTTGGTCGACGTACGCAACACCGGCGGATTGTGCCCGGCCAGCGCAAGTCGGCAGACGTGCGTGACCGGGTTCAGGAACATCGTCGCCACGGTCAGGAACATCCCCGGCTCGATCACCGGGCAGACACGCTGATTGAGCTCGGTCAGAAACTCCGCCGGCCCCTTCGACGTGGCCAAGCGCGCGCGCAGGACGGCGCAGGCGAACACCATGTACATCGCGCCTGAGACGCCCTTGCCAGCCACATCGCCAATGGTCACCGCCAGTTCGCCGTTGGGCAGCACGCTGACGTCGTAGAAGTCGCCACCGATAGCCAGCGCCGGGGTGTAACTGAAATCGATCTCGTAGCCGGCCACCGTTGGCGGCTGTTCCGGCAGCAGGCGGTACTGGATGCGCCGCGCCAGGCGCAGGTCGGACACCATCATCTTGGCCCGCTTGGCGTCCTGACTGGGTCGCACGGTCTTGTCCGCCGGCGACGGCGCGGCGACGGTGGAGCCGACCTGCTGGACAAATTCGAACAGCACCTGGCCGAACTGGACCATGTCGCCGTCGGCGAGCAGATGAGCAGTCCGGCCCAGCGCGCGGCCGTTGATGCGCGACCCGTTGGCGCTCGCCAGATCGGTCACTTCCACCCGCC
>JBGTIE010000040.1:0-1987 GCA_041745855.1 Lysobacterales bacterium
TTCAGCCGCACCAATGACGCGGTAGAAGTCGCTTTCGGTCGCCTTCACCTGGGTGGTCCAGCTGCGATCGGTCAGGCCGAGGCGATCAAGGATTCGGGGCCGCTCGGGATCGATCTTGCCGCGCTTGCCGGGATGCATCTGGCGCCCGGTCCAGTCGACCAGGTTGAGGTACTGGAAGGTTGACGGGGAAGTGCACCCGCCAGCTGCAGTTCTCGAAACTGTCCAGGCGGAGATCCCATTGCGAATGCGGCCAGCGGTAGCTGATGACGCCCCGTTTGGGCCAAAGGGCGGCCGTATAAAGGGTGCCGCGTTGGCGTTCGTAGGCTAGCGAGAACAGTGGTGGGCGCAGAAAACCGCTGATGAAGCGCTCAGCCGACTCCTGATGCAGCATGAGCCGATTGAGCAGGTAGCGCTCGCGCTCGACGGTGGCCGATTGATAGGCATGATCACGAATGTCGTCGCCCGGCTGATGGTTGGTAGCGACCGGAATCGAGGTCAGCACGGCGGGCCGATCCGGTGCCAGGTAGACGGTGGCGCATCCGCCGGCGGCGTCCAACGCGGTGACGTTGTAGGCCATGTGCGTCGGTATCCTCGCAAGCGCGGTGGCTGCCTCGGCGGCGGTAGCGCAGGTTTGCAGCACATAGCGCAGCAGCATCGGTACACCAAACCCTTCACCCACCACGCGCCGGCCACCAAAGGTCAAGGACAGCGCCAGACCCGCTTCATTGATGCCGTCGACGAGGCCAATCAGGCAATCGCTGGTTCCCAGCACCTGCCGTGCTCCCCAGCGGGTGTGCAGGGCGACCGCATCGAACAATCGCGCTGAATAGTCGTAATTGCGTACCAGCAGCGGCTCGTCGCCCGGCCAGACCGCCTGCGAACAGGCGCTGTCGTAAGTTGGTGGGCACCACAGACTGAGAAAGCGGGCGGTGACGTCACCGCCGCCGGCCAAAGCCACCCGCTCTGCCCACAGCGGCACCAGTTCCGGCATGTAGTGTTCCATCGCGCGCCGGCAGCTCAGGTAGCTGGGGCGAGCCAGATGGCCGTCGCGCAGATACCACTGCCGATACGCCGGCCAAAGTCGCCGGTACAGGCCCAGCCACGCCTGTCCGGCGACATCATCGGCGATGGCGTGAAAGTTCAAGTGCACGCTAGTGGCACCAGGCCGGCGTGGATCGAAACCGGTGCCGATTCAGAGATACTTGAAGTGATGCTCGGGCGGCACGACCGCCGGCCCGGCTAGCGGTTCGGCGCGGTAGTGTTGGCGAATGCCGTTGATCCATTTGCCTGCGCGCCCTGTCAGTTGGAAGCGGTCACTCATGGCCCTGCCGCGCAGGACCAGAATGCCGAGATCGGCGCCTTCGTAGCGGTAGTCACCGGCCTTCATGATGCGCAGGAAAAACGCCTCGTTTTCGCTGCGCACGGCACGCCGATGGTAGTCGAAGCGATCAAACTCTACCGTGCCGTCCTCGCACATGTGCCAGATGCCGGTCTCCGGCGCCTCGGTAATACGGTCGATCGAATCGTCGGTGTGCTTGACCACCATCTGACACCAGGAATCGATGTTGTCCGGATCGGCCCAGCGCGCGTTCAGCTCAGCGATATCGATCTCGAATGGCACATTCGAGAACTCGAGCAGATGGAACAATGCCAGCGGCGCGTCGGCGTGCGCGAACGCGGCGTGGTTGGTCATTGAGCTGGCGCCGGTGATACGCGGATTGAGCTCGCCGAGGTAGATGTCGCGGGTCTTGGTGTCGACCAGAAAATCCAGCTCGAAATAGCCGCGATAGCCCTCCTTGCGCAGCTGCTCGCCAAAGGCGAAGGTGTAGTCACGGGCCAGGTCACGAACCTTGGTCGAAAATGCATTAGCAAATATTTCGTTGCCGCACCAACCGCCCCGATATGGCGTCAGTTCTTTGAAACCCACCAGCTCCGTCATCAGCGGGCCGACGATGGTGCCTTGCTTGGTCGCACAGGCTTCAATCGC
>JBGTIE010000041.1:0-7249 GCA_041745855.1 Lysobacterales bacterium
GATGGTCCAGCCCAATGGCGGCGCGGCGATGGTGATCGGCTCGACCAGCTTGAGCTACGCCAACAGCGATATCGCCTGGATGCGGGAGCTGAACCGGCAACTGAAGCTGCATCCGGTCGGCGAGGCGATGCGTCTGGCGCGTAACAGGCTCTACCAGATGGGACCGCAATACGGCGACGTAACCATCAGCGGCGTGCTGCTCGGCGACCCCGCGCTGAGGGTTCGATAGGCCCTTCAGCAAAAAATGGAATGCGTCCGCAGCAATGCGGGCGCATTTCGTCGTACCCATGAAACAAAAAGGGCGCCCGTCGGGCGCCCTTTCGCCATCTCAGTCGAACCGGACTGGCGTGCCCGGACAGTTGGCAACCCGACTGCACCGACCGACTCCAGGGGAGTCTGCAGCGGCCTGACCCCGGCCCTGACCCCGGCCCAGATCGATGACCCTGCGCTTTCGTGACGGATGCAACGAGTACCACGCCGCACCGCCGACGCTGACGGCCACCAGCGCCAATAACCCCAGCTTCATATCAACGGATTCGGCACCTTCGGGTTGGGCGGGACATCGGGAATGGCACGCGTGGACAACTGGCCATCAGCCTGCAGTAGGCAATGGCGCGCTGCTTTCGCTTTGCGCTGCGTGCTCGGTCTCGTGGCCAAGCCCCTACGAGTGCCCGTGGTGCACTGTTCAGCAGCCGCGGCGGGCCTCAGGAGTCGTCCGAGGCGCTTCTGCCGTCGGTTCCTGAGCTGTCAGAAATTGTCGCGCGGTCGGTCGTCACTCGATACTGAGCGAGCAAGCTGGAGCGCCGCCTCCATCTGGTGCTTTCCACCGATTACGGTCCGGGACTAAACTCGGTGCTTGCTCCCGCACTGTCGCCGCTTCCTGGCGATCCGCCAAGAGTGAGATCGCGCACGTCGCCGAGAGTCGTCAGCACGGGCCGCACATAGACTTGCCGATCTGCGCTTGCTTCAAGTGGCTCGACTATAAGTTCGGTCATGGATCACTTCCGGTGGTTGAACGCCTGACAGAGTCTAGAAGCTACCACATGGTACGGCAAGCGATGGTTCGTGAACGATTTATTGTCTGAGCGCCTTGGGCAAGCTGGAGTGTCATTCAATCAAGGGAGTCCAACCAGCGCCCCAAATAGGCGAACTGGTAGCGCGAGAGTATGGACTTGCTTGCCGTAGTGCTGTCCTTGCCTTCCGCCGGTTCTTCCCCCAGTTGTTGTCCCAGCAGGTCTGAGCTCACGACGACGCCGCGACGATGGTAGCGGTCCAATCGGTTCGAGTAGCGTCCATACCACGCAGCCGCGAACGGCGTGAGGTCAGAGGATTTAGGTCGGTCGACCAGTGTCGGCGGCAGTTGGTTTCGCAGCAGTCGTCTCCAGGGGGACTTTGGCTGGCCCCGACGCGTATGCAGGTCCGCAGGCAAGGACAGCAACCAGCGGTAAAGGTCGGGGTCGTTGAACGGGGCGGCATTAGTCATTGCGTGACGCGCAGCGTACCAAGCCTCGCCGGAGGTGCTGAACATGGCCGCGCTGTTGAGACAGGTCAGCGCCTGATGCGGGCGAGGAAAGTCCCGATGCTGTTGCAGTTCGTCGTACCATCGAGCGTCGAGGGCGTGTCGGATGCGCTCTCCTGGATCGAAAAGTGGAAATCCAGGGGCGCGTGTGGGTTTTCGCAGCAGGTGGGCACCCAGACGACGCAGCGCACGGTCGCGCAACAAATTGCGGCTATGCGCCAGCGTGTGCAGCAATTCGGCGAGGAATGGTCGATATCGGCCAGTGCTGAACGCGTCCGCGAGGCGGTCGGCCGGCGCCGCGCACAGGTGATCACCGAAACCGCCGCTCAGCCAGACGCTGGCGCCGAACCTCTCGTATTGCATATAGGCCACTTCCTTGAACTCGCGATAGAGCGAGCCTATTGGCGTGTCCGGGCAGATCGGGCGGTCCAGCGCTGGGTCCAGAGGTTGGAGCTGGTCGGCGGCAAAGCCGACCCATTCGATGCCCAGCGTTGCAGCGGCCTCACGCGCCATTGCACGCTCGTCAATGTCGGGCCAGTCGTCCAAGCCGAAGGTCACCGCGAGTAGCTTCGGTTTCGGCGCGGAAAGTGCAGTCAGTGTGGCTGCGACTGAGAGCGAGTCGATGCCGGCGCTGAGTGAGATGGCTACCCGTTCGGCACCAAAAACGCAGCGGCGGGTGGCTTCGCCAAACAGGCGACCAGTTTCGTCGAAGATGGCATCGTCGCTCATCTCGCGCCAGCGCCAGTCCGGCTGCAACTGGAGGCGTTCGCTGTGCGTCCCGTCGGCATCGACCTGGCGCAGTTCGCCCGCCATCAGCGTGCGGATGGCACTGAAGGCACTGGCCTCGTGAGCGGGAGCGCGCAGCGTCAGATAGGCGGCCAGGAAGTCGGGGTCCAGATCGCGCGATACCTCAGGA
Organism: Lysobacterales bacterium; assembly: GCA_041745855.1. Classification (GTDB taxonomy): domain Bacteria; phylum Pseudomonadota; class Gammaproteobacteria; order Xanthomonadales; family SZUA-5; genus JAWLAT01. The sequence goes on from JBGTIE010000041.1 coordinate 2,436, forward strand.
TGGGCGAGCAGGATGTGCTCGCCGGAGCTGATAAGCAGGCCGCCGCGGATCCGCGCATGGACCAGAGTCCGGCGTCCAAGTACATCGCGCGCCAACACGACACGACGTAATGAGCGGTCCGGGTCGAGCTGCAGGTCGATTGCGGCCAGCGCCGGACCGTCGCGCAACTCGGCCAGCGGCGGATTGGCGGTGGCCATCTCAGCGCTCCACGGCGCCCAATCAAGCAAGCGCACGTGATCGTCAAATTCGCGGACCGGATCGGCCTCGCCGCGGTAGCTGGGGGCGGCAAATACCCGCCAACCCGGGCCGGACAGCTCGCGCCCACCGAAGCGCACTCGAGTTGCGGCGCGTTCGCGCATCGCGACCCAGTCGCGCTCGTTCGGCGCGGACTCGCGCCAGCTCAGCCAGGCTAGCAGGATGGCCATGGTGTTGCGGTGCTCGGCTCAGGGACTGTCGTCGTCGACATCGGACGACTCGGGCGATATGGCCGGCAACAATCGCAGCAACCGCCCATCCTTGCCATCGGTCAACACATAGATCGCGCCCTCCGGCCCGATCCGCACATCGCGCAACCGTTCATCCAGGTCAGTCAGCAGCGCAGGGTGCTCGGTGATCTGGTCATCATTGATGCTGAGGCGGTGCAGGGCGCGGCCGGCCAGCGCGGTGATCAGCAGGTCGCCCCGCCAGTCGGGAAACATCGGGCCATCCACAACCGCCATGGCGGCCGGTGCGATCGACGGGGTCCAGTGGTGGAGCGGAGCGACCGTGCCGGGGTAGCTCTGGTATGGGCTGATGCGGGCGCCGCTGTAGTCGATGCCGAAAGTCGCCAGCGGCCAGCCGTAGTTGCTGCCTGGCTCGATCCGGTTCAGTTCGTCGCCGCCGCGTGGTCCGTGCTCATGCGCCAGCACCTGGTTCAGCCCGCGAAGATGGACCAGCCCCTGGATGTTGCGATGGCCGTAGCTCCAGATCTCCGGTAGCGCATCGGTGCGGCCCTGATAGGGATTGTCGGCCGGCGGATTGCCGTCCCGATCGATCCGGATCAACTTGCCCAGATGGCTGGCCAGATCCTGCGCCGCCTCGCGCTGGTCGAAGCCGTCGCCCAGACCCAGCAGCAGCGTGCGATCCGGCAGGAAAGCCATGCGGCCACCGTAGTGGACCGGCGTTGACTTGCGCGGCTGGGCGGTGAACAGGACCTGCACATTGCTCAGGCGCTCGTTCTGCAGCCGCGCCCGCACGACCCGAGTGGCGTTGGCATTCGGCGTGCCATGGGCGTAGCTGAGATAGATCCGCTGGTTGCTGGCGAAGTCCGGATCGAGGACCACGTCGAGCAGGCCGCCCTGGCCGGCGGCGTAGACTTCCGGCACGCCATCGAGGGGTGCCTCGCGCAGGACGCCATCGACGACCAGCCGCAACCGGCCGGGGCGCTCGCTGATCAGCCAGCGCTGGGCATCCACAAAGGCGATCGCCCAGGGTTGATCGAGGCCCTCGAGCACGGTTTCGACCTGCAGCTCGATTGTCGGCGGTGCCGTGGGCTTGGTCTGCCCGTTGGCCGGGGCGAAGATGGGCAAGGCGAAAGCGAACAGGGCACTGACGCGGAGCACAGGGTGCATGACCGGAATCCTGACGGGCGGCGGGCCGGGTCGTGGCCGCTGGCTAGGATAGCCCAGCGAGCCGGCGCAGGCAGGTTGCTCAGCGCATGGCGGGTGCAAGTCAAACTGATCTGGTCTGGCTCTTGCTTTTGCTCTTGCTCTTGCTCCGGTAGGAGCCAGCCTGCTGGCGAAGCTCTTGCTCTTGCTCTCGCTCTTGCTCTCGCTCTTGCTCTCGCTCTTGCTCTCGCTCTTGCTCTCGCTCTTGCTCTTGCCCATTGCCCGTGGGCGGAGGGAAACATTTCGCCGGCTGCGCCGTCGGCGGGCCTGCGGCCCTCTATTCGCCAGCAGGCTGGCTCCTACATTGGAGCGGGCCTGCGGCCCTCTATTCGCCAGCAGGCTGGCTCCTACATTGGAGCGGGCCTGCGGCCCTCTGTTCGCCAGCTGGCTGGCTCCTACATTGGGCAGGAGCGCCCGACCACATCAGTTTGACTCGCAGCCGCGCATGGCGGACGCCACGGGCGAAATGCAAAAGAGCGGTTCAACACAAAGGTCGAGCAGCAAGCTCTCGCTAAGGACACAAAGGACACAAAGGAAAGCAGAGCGAGACATTCGATGGAATGCGAGACGCGGCCGCTACCCTCATGAAGGCTGCTTCGTTTGTGTCCTTATGTCACGCGCGTCTCGTGGGATCACGCATCAATTCCGGCACATCGCGGCGTTCATGCAGCACACGCAGCACGTCCACCTGCGCGACATGCTCGATATAGAAGATCAGATACGGGAAGCGACTCACCACAAGCGATCGCAGGCCCTCGATGCCCGTGGTTGCGGCAGGGCTGGGCGAACCTATTCCCGGAAAGTCAGCCAGTTGCCGAAGGGCCTCTTCAAGCGCCTCGGTCCATCTAAGCGCGAGCGATGATCCGCCTTCCTTTCGGTAGTGGGCTGTGATCTTCCTCAGGTCTTGCCTTGCTCGCGGCCGCAGTGCCGTCCGCTTCACGTGTCATCACCAACCGCTATCGCTCTCAACTCGTCAAACAGGGTTTCGTCCACCGGTACGGCTGGTCCCGAGCTCAGGCCCTCCAGCAGCAACTCGCGCAACTGCTCGGCATCGCGCTGGCGGCGGATCAGTTCACGCAGGTACTCGCTGGTGGAGCTGAAGCTCTTCGCCGCGACTTGCTGATCGACAAAACGCTTCAAATCGTCGCTGAGCGATATGTTCATCGTGGCCATGGCTGAACTCCGGCTTTGGCAAACATTGCCATTGTATCGCGAGTTGGTGCCGTCTGCGAGCCGCGCTGGCGGATTTCGACGCCTCGCTCCAGACGGGCTGCTTGGTTCGCGCCCTACCGATGGCTCATTAGCTCTTCCTTTGTGTCCTTTGTGTCCTTTGTGTTGAATGCTCTTGATCTGGATCTTCCAGCGAGTTGCAACTCATCGAGTAGCCACGAGGGCCACCGCGCTACCGATACGCCCGCCACTTCGGTCAGAATGGGGCGGGGCAGGACACGGGGGAAGGCGATGCGCTGGGTACGGCCGATTGCAGTCTGGCTGGCTGCGTCCTTGTTGGCGGCGATAGTCGGTTCGCTAGTGCAGACGCAGGTCAACCTGTACGCCTTGCAGCGGATGGGCGCGCCGATCTCGTGGGCTGAGCGCATCACCACCAGCGGGCAGGATCTGCTCGGCTTTGCGCCGATGTGGCTGGGACTGGTCGCGATCGGCTTTGCCGTCGCGCTGCCCGTGGCGGCCTGGATCGCGCATCGCTACGGCCGGCGATTGCTCTGGTTCGTCCTGGCCGGTGGGGCGGCGATACTGGTGATATTGCTGTCCATGAATGCGCTGCTCGGCATCACCCCGATTGCCGCGTCGCGCAAGGTCCCGGGCATGCTGCTGCTGGCGCTGAGCGGCGCGCTGGGTGGGGCGCTGGCCGGGATGTATACAGGGAGAAGGAAGGCGTCCCGGCTAGTGTGAATGTTCTACCCATGCTCCCTAGTCTGAGCTTCGAGGCCGGTCGATCGACTGGCCAGCCTGAAGACTACTGGAGAGCATCCATGAGCAAGAAGATCAGTGCCAAGAAGGTCGGCAAGACCGTCGAGAATAACGTCAAGGCCATCCAGGTCACCGCCCAGGAGCTCTGGTTGGCTTCCCTCGGTGCCGCTTCCCTGGCGCGCAAGCAGAGCGCCCAGATGTACGACACCCTGATCGCCGAAGGCAAGAGCCTGCAGCAGCAGAGCCTCAAGCTGGCCGAGAACGTGTCCGGTGATCTGCGCAAACAGGTCGAAGGCGTGGTCGGTCGTGCGATGACTGCCGCCAACGACAACTACCAGTATGTCGAGAGCAAGGTTGGCGAAGGCGTCGGTCGGGTGCTGGGCCGCATGGGCGTGCCCTCGCGTGATGACATCGTCGAGCTGAGCAAGCGCGTTGCCGAGCTGAGCAAGCAGGTCAAGCTGCTCCAGAACGGTCGCAAGAGCACCCTGCTGGGCGACGCCCAGGCCGCCTGATTCGGCGCGCTGGTACAGCCTCAAGATTCAACCCGTTTCACCGGTCGACGCGGAGCACCCCCTCCCCCGCGCCGCGTCGGCCAACTTGTACAACTTGATTTCCCTGGTGGATCTCGCCCGGACGGCCCTGCCGCTCCGGGCTTTTTTGTGCTCGGGCCTTGCTCTGGTAGGCCGTTGTGGCCGATCGGCGTGTTGCATCTGTCGGCAGCGTAAAGCAAGTTCCGATCGGGCTCAGCGGCGCTTTTCGACTTCGAGTCGCGTGAGTTGATCCGGCGCAGCCGCTGAGACCCACGTTGGGTGTTCAGGCACGTTTGCGCAGTGCGGCGTGGGTCACAACGGCCTACTTCCTCCGTTGAGTTACCGGCCGCAGCCGCTGAGACCCAGTTTGGGAGTGTGGGCATGCTTGCACAGCCGCGGCGCTGTCCATTCAGCGCGAGAAATCCGCAAAGACGGCAATGGCCCGATCCACCGCGTCGTCGTCGATATCCAGATGAGTCACCAGCCGGATGCTCGGCAGATAGCCGATCGATATTCGCACTTGCGCCGCTGTCACATGCGCCTTGAAGGCGGCCAGCCGATCGACCGAAACTTCGATGAACACCATGTTGCTGTGCTGGCCGAGTACGCGCAGGCCAGGCAGCGGGCGCAGGCCTTCGGCGAGCCGGGCGGCACGGGCGTGATCCTCCGCCAGGCGTTCGACGTGATGGTCGAGCGCGTGCAGGCAGGC
>JBGTIE010000042.1:0-3617 GCA_041745855.1 Lysobacterales bacterium
GGCCGGTCACGCCCAGCACCAGCAGATCGAGCTTCGCCTCGCTGATGACTTCGGCCAGCGCCTGGTTGGGCCGACCGATGCGCAAGGCCGGCACGACGCGGCCACTGGCACCATCGACACGCTGGCTGAAGGCCTCCAGCTGGGCCAGCGCCTGCCCGGTCGCCTTGCGCTTGTAGGCGTCGATCCGGTCGCGGTCGAGGCCGGCGTAGGCGAGCGTCCCTTCGTACGGCGGTTCGGTGATGTGCACGGCCAGGTGCTGCGCCGTAGGCAGCAGTTCGAGCGCAAAGCGCGCAGCCCGTTCGCTGGCTGCGGAGAAGTCGGTCGCCAGACCGACCCGCTCGTAGGCGCCGGTGACCGGCCGCCGCACCAGCAATACCGGCAATCGATGCAGCCGCAGGATCCGGTCGGCGGTCGAGCCAAGCAGCAGATCGGTCCAGTGGGCGGCCCCGCGCGCACCCATGACAAGCAGCTCGGCCGGATAGTCGCCCAGCAAGCCCGGCAGGCTGCGATGGAGCAGATCGTCGACCAGCATGCTCTGGCAGGTGACGGGACCGGCGCTCGGTTGCAGCCGTTCGCATTCGCCCGCCAGCGCCGACTCGGCCGCCTGCCGCACCGTATCGCGATAGCCGGCAGGCAGGTCCAGAAACACATGCTCGACCCATTCCCCCCGCCCGAGCGCGTGCACGATGCACAACTCGCCAGCGTGCGCGCCGGCCAGTTGCGCCGCCCGATCGACCGCCTGGGTGGCTGCATCGGAAAAATCGGTGGCTGCGAGTATTCTGTTCATAAGTGTTCTCGACTGGTTTAGGCGACCGAAGCCAGGTTGTCGGCGATCCGCCGGGCAGCATGGTCGGCCGCGTCATGGAAGGGCAGCAGTATTTCGTCCGCACCGGTGTCCCACAAGCGCCGCGCATCGCCGGGGTCGTGCGCGGTCACCCCGATCCTGGCCGTACAGCCGAGGCGTCGCAGCAGCAGTATCAGGGCATGGTCGTGCTCGACGCTGCGCAGCGTGCTGAGCACCCAGCGCGCCGATGTCAGCGGCAGGTGGGCAATGAACTCATCATCCTCGACGTCACCAAACACGACCTGGACGCCGGCCGGTTGTGGTTGCGCCAGCACTTCCGGATCGAAATCCACCCCCAGCACCTGCAGGCCGCTCTCGGCCAGGCGCTCGGCCAGCCGCCGGCCATAGCGCCCCATCCCGAACAGGATCACGTCGGCCTGCTGCGGCGGCTCCTCCATCGCCCGCTCGCGGAAGGGATCGCGTCGCTCGAAGCGCCCCAGCCAGGGCTCGAACCAGCTGTACAGGCGCTGCGAGTAGAGGATCAGGTAGGTGCTCATCGTGATCGTGATCAGGCCCACCAGCGTGACCAGCCCGAGCGCGGCCGGATCGACATGTCCCACGGCCACCCCCATGGCGATGAAGATGATCGAGAACTCGCTGATCTGGGCCACGGTCAGGCCGGCCAGGAAGCCGGTGCGCTTGCGGTAGCCCATGTAACCCATGATCACCATGACAATCAGCGGATTGCCGATCAGTACGAACAGCGACAGGATGATCGCCGCCGGCAGCTCGGCGCCAAGCGTGGTCAGATCCAGCTGGGTGCCGAGATGGACGAAGAAGAACAGCAGCAGGAAGTCGCGCAGGCTGGCGAGGCGGGCGTTGATCGCTTCCCGGAAGGGTAGCGAGGCGAGCGAGAAGCCGGCCAGGAAGGCACCGACCTCCTTGCTGAAGCCAAGCCATTCTCCGACCGCCGCCAGCGACGTGCCCCAGGCTACCGCGAAGACCAGCAGCAACTCCTGTGAGGTCGCCACCAGATGCAGCAGCCGTGGCAACACGTAGCGCATCAACAGACCGACCCCGATGCCCAGACCGACGACCTTCAGCACCACTTCGCCGAACTGGACCATCCAGCTGGTGTCTGCGTCCGCCACGCTGTAGGTGCCGATGATCATCATCGCCAGCACCACGGCGATGTCCTGCACGATCAAAAAGCCCATCGCGATACGGCCGTGCAGCGAGTCGATCTCGCGCTTGTCCGATAGCAGCTTGACGATGATGATCGTGCTCGAGAAGGTCAGCGCGACAGCCACATAGAGCGAGCGCAGCCAACCCATGTCGAGCGCCAGCCCGATCAGGAAACCGAGCACGATGGTGAACGCGAGCTGCCCCAGGCCGGTCGCCAGCGCCACTTTGCCGAGTTTGCGGATCAGGTGGATATCCAGCTTCAGTCCGACCACGAACAACAGCACGGTCACGCCGATCTCGGCCAGCAACTGCATCGGCTCGTGCGCGCTGACCCAGTCCAGCACCGAGGGACCTGCGACGATGCCGATCAGGATGTAGGCCACGATGACCGGCTGGCGCAGACGCAGGGCGATCAGCCCTAGCACCGCAGTGGCGATCAGCAGCAGGGTGACTTCCTGGTAGACCGAAGGCATCAGGGACCGTGGGTGTCGGAGCAGCGGCTACGGTGCCAGTCCGGGAGGCGATGGACAAGAGGGCGCAGGGGATGTGAGTCGGGAGTTGGGAGTTGGGCGGTCGCATCGTCCGGCGGTTGGCACTTGCTGTTGTTGCCGATGGTGACCGCGTATGGCTCGTGCTAGTGCTGTGGCTGTGGCTTTGGCTCTGGCTTTGGCTCTGGCTTTGGCTTTGGCTTTGGCTTTGGCTTTGGCTTTGGCTCTGGCTTTGGCTCTGCTTGGCTCTGGCTTTAGCTATTGCTCTTACTCCCGACTCCCGACTCCCGACTCCCGACTCCCGACTCCCGACTAAAATCCTCCTCTTACTCCCGACTCCCGACTCCCGACTCCCGACTCCCAACTCCCAACTAGACCGGACCCATCGCTGCACCAGTTCCGGGTTCGACTCGCACCCCCCTGGGCCCCGTCACTCACCCCCACCCGGCCGCCCATACCGCCGCTCCACATACGCATCGATGAGCTGGACGAACTCGTCGGCGATGCGCTCGCCGCGCAGGGTCAGCGCCTTCTTGCCGTCGATGAACACCGGTGCCGCCGGTGCCTCACCGGTACCGGGCAGGCTGATGCCGATGTCGGCGTGCTTGCTTTCGCCCGGACCATTGACGATGCAGCCCATCACCGCCAGCGTCAGGTGCTCGGCGCCGGGATGGGTCAGGCGCCATTGCGGCATCCGGTCGCGCACATGGGCGGTCACCTGCTGCGCCAGTTCCTGGAAGAAGCTGCTGGTGGTGCGGCCGCAGCCCGGACAGGCGGTCACCTGCGGCGTGAAGGCGCGCAGACCCAGGCTCTGCAGCAGTTCCTGCGCGACGATCACCTCGGCCGTGCGCGACTGGCCCGGTTCAGGCGTCAATGAAATGCGGATCGTGTCGCCGATGCCTTCCTGCAGCAGCACCGCCAGCGCGGCGGTCGAGGCGACGATGCCCTTGCTGCCCATGCCGGCCTCGGTCAGCCCCAGATGCAGCGGCAGGTCGGTGCGGCTGCCCAGTTCGCGGTAGACCGCGATCAGGTCCTGCACCCCGCTGACCTTGCATGACAGGATGATCCGCTCGGCCGGCAGGCCGATCCGCTGCGCCTCGGCGGCGCTGTGGGTGGCCGAGCGGATCAACGCCTCGCGAACCACCGCGGCCGCCTCACGC
>JBGTIE010000043.1:0-4245 GCA_041745855.1 Lysobacterales bacterium
GCCTCGATTGGAGCGACCATAGGCCGCGCCGCGGTCGATCACGCGGGCGGCCTCGCCGTGCCAGGCCCGGGCGGACAGGAACAGGTTGATGAAGCCGGGGCCGGCGATCTCGATCCGTTCGACCAGTTCACTCGCAGGCCAATGGGCGATCAAGGCCTCCGCCACTTCGCGTGGTTTACGGCGGGCCACGCGGGCCAGTTGCATGGCCGCGTTGCAGGCATAGTCGCCGTGTTCCCGCAGTCGGGTCCGTTCGATGGTCAGCGCCGGCAACGCCACATCGGCCCCCAGCAGCCCACCACGGCGCAGCCCCCCGACGGCCTGGTCGAGAAGGTCACGCAGCTGGGTCTTGATCGAGGCGGCGGTCACGGCGGTGATTCCGAAAGCGAAAAGGACCGCGCAGTTTACGTCATTCGACGCGGGCCCGGACTTGCGCGTTGAAGGTCGTGAGGTCAAAAGAAAAGAGCAATTCAGCACAAAGGACACAAAGGACACAAAGGAGAGCAGAGCATTGATCATGGGCGCATCGTCAGGCACAGCCGTTCTCCTGATCGCGCTGGTCGAGTGCGGCGGAACTGGCTGACGAGGTTCTGGGTGCACGGCCAGTCGCCGTTCAGATGCCGACCCCGATCCCGATTCCGACCCCGATTCCGATTCCGACCCCGATTCCGACTCCCGGCTTCGCTTAAATCGCACTCCTGCCTGCTTCCGCTTCTGCTCCTGCTTTCCTTTGTGTCCTTTGTGTCCTTTGTGTTTAAAGGCTCTTTGGCTTTTCAGCCGTGCGCAGTTGCCCGCCCACCTCAGCTCGACCCGCCGTCCTCGGCCTCGCGCCGCTTGACCAGCATCGCCGCGGCGAGGATTCCGACTTCGTAGAGCAGGGCCATCGGCACTGCCAGCATGATCTGGCTGATGACGTCGGGCGGGGTGACGATGGCGGCGACGATGAAGGCGCCGACGATGAAGTAGCGGCGCGATTTACGCAGCGTTTCCAGTTCGACCCAGCCCAGCGCGACCAGGATCACGGTCGCTACCGGCACCTCGAAGGCCACCCCGAAGGCGAGGAAGAGTGTGATGACGAAGTCCAGATAGCGGCTGATGTCGGTCATCATCGCCACGCCTTCGGGGGTGACGCCGGCGAGGAAGGCGAACACCACCGGCAATACCAGGAAATAGGCGAAGGCGCAGCCGGTGTAGAACAGCAGGCTGCTCGACACCAGCAGCGGTATCGCCAGCTTCTGCTCGCGCTGGTACAGGCCGGGGGCGACGAAGGCCCACAACTGATAGAGGATGTACGGCGCGGTGATCAATATCGCGACCAGAAAGGCGACCTTCAGCGGAGTGAAGAAGGGCGAGGCCGGATCGATCGCGATCATCTGCGCACCTTCCGGCAGCGCGGCCACCAGCGGGGCGGCCAGCACCGTGTACAGGCGGTTGGCAAACGGGATCAGCGCGAACAACACCAGGATGACCGCCAGCACCGCGCGCAAGAGTCGGTCGCGCAACTCGGTCAGGTGCGAGATGAATGGCAGTTCCTGGTCTTCCTCGGCGCTGCTCATGACCGGTTCCCATTGGTGTCCGGCCCGCCGGTCTCCCGCTCAGTTGCGGTTAAATGCCCGTCATCTGTAGATGAATGCTTCCGCAAACCCGATGAATCCGCTGCGCCCGTTGACTCCGGCGCATGCGCAGGCACATCCAGCGCAGGCTCAGGATCATCGGCGACCCGCGCCGGTTCGGATGCGCCACCCGCCACGGGTGCGGACTCGACCGGTTTGGACACGCCCAGTGCACTGTCGACTTCCGCCGAAGCATTGCGTCGGTCGACCTGCCGCAGTTCGGCCTCGAATTCACGGCCTGCCGCTCCGACTTCACTGGCCGCCTCACGGACACTGCGCACCGGATCGGTGACGCTCTTGATGCTGCGCTTGAGTTCATCGGCGGCCAGTTCGCGCTCGATGTCGCTCTTCAGACTCATGTAGCTGCTGCGCGCGCGTCGCAACAATGCGCCCACCGTGCGCGCCGCCTTCGGCAGCCGTTCCGGGCCGAGGACGAGCAAGGCGATCACGCCGATCAGGAAGAGCTCGCTGAAGCCCAGGTCGAACATGCGTACTCAGGCCAGTCCCGCTGGCGTGCTCAGCTCAGCTTGTCCTTTTGTTCAGCGGCCTGCTGCGCCGCCTGCGCCGCCTGCGCCGTCTGCTCCGGCGGATCGGCTTGCAGCCGCGGCGCTTCGGCAGGATCGTCCTCCTGCTTGCCGTCCTTGAATGCCTTGCGGAAGTCCCGCATCGCACCACCCAGGTCGCCGCCCAGGTTCTTCAGCCGCTTGGTGCCGAACAACAGCACCAGCACGATTGCCACGACTATCCAATGTCCAATACTCCACGTACCCATGAGCCGCGTCCCTTTACGCCGATGTCTGGCAAGTCCTTTAGCATAACGCGGCTGCCGGTCAGGCGATGACCGCCGTCAGTCATGGGGAGATGGGCGTTTGGCTGCCAGTCAATGGGGAGTTACACCAAAGGGCCCAGGGCTCAGGGCCCAGGGCCCAGTCAAAGCAGAGCCGAGCGCGCTCGGCCGGTCGCACTCTTTGAGGCCTAAGCGCCTGCTCTTCTGGGCCCTAAGCCCTTGCTCTTCTGGGCCCTTGGGCCCTCGCTCTTCTGGGCCCTGGGCCCTTGCACTTGTGGGCCCTGGGCCCTCAACAACGTGACCCCGGCCCACGACGAATGACGTAGTCTTGCAGGAACCTTCCGCGTTACTGACGGTCACAGAAGCCGTTGCCAGGAGTCACCCGCCTTGTCCAGCACCGAGTCCATCGATGGCCGCCTTCGACTCACGCTGCTTTGCGTGGGGTGCAGCAGCGAGCTTGAGACGGCTCGCCACCTGGCCCAGCGTTTGCGGCTGCAGGGAGAAGATGCGGTCCTGTTGCTGGCACCCACCTTGCGCGAGATCGACACCAGCGGTGCCGAACTGGCGCCCGTCACGCACGGCATGTGGCGCCGCGGACCCGGCGGTTTGTGGTGGCTGCGGCGGCTGATTCGACAATTGCGCCCCGATCGCGTCGTGGTCGGCGCCTTTACCAGTGCCGCGGTCGCGGCCATCCTCGCGGGGCGCGGCGGTGCTACTGCGTTGGCCGTGTTTGAACCGCTACCTTTCAGCGAGCGCGCCACCCTCAGTCAGGGCCTTGGCGTGGAAGTCTGCCTGCGCACCTGGTTACGTCGCCTGCTCGGTCAGCAGCGACCGTCATCCTTGCTGGCGGGAGCCAGACGTTGGGCAAGGGGCCGGTGAAAACTCATACGACCGCGGCTCGCTGCCTGATGGCGTCCAGGTCGTCCCGTGCGGTGCATCGCACAGCCTCGAAGTTGCGAGCTGTTCCTGACCCCTCAGCTCTCAGCCCTCAGCCCTTATACAAGGCTCCGCAGCGATGGCCCGCTCCACACTTGCATTGAGCCAGTCAAGGACCGGCGCCCCGCATCTGAACCGCAGCCCACTGCCGACCCGTCAACTTGCCATGAATCCGGAAACCTGCTAGCGAAACCTGAGAAGGCGCGTTATACTGCTTCGTTCCCTTCAGCCCGCCCGAGCCCGCCCCTGGCCTATGGACAATCCTGAGACTCTGCAAACCCAGATCGAACAGCAGTCCGAGATCAAGCAACTGATCACGAAGGGCCGCGAGCAAGGCTTTCTGACCTATGCCGAGGTCAACGATCATCTCCCGGACGACATCGTCGATCCCGAGCAGATCGAAGACATCATCAGCATGATCAACGATATGGGCATCGAGGTGCATGAGACTGCGCCGGTCGAGTCCGCGATCGTGCCCGAAAATCCGGCCCAGGCGCCGGACGACGATGCCACCGAGGAAGCCGTAGCGGCGCTGGCCGCGCTCGACTCCGACGTCGGCCGCACCACCGACCCGGTGCGCATGTACATGCGTGAGATGGGTACGGTCGAGTTGCTGACCCGCGAGGGTGAAATCGCGATCGCCAAGCGCATCGAGGAAGGCCTGAACCAGGTCCAGCTGGCGCTGAGCAATTTCCCGTGGTCGATCCAGATCTTGCTGGAAGAGTTTGAGCAGTATCTGGAAGGCAAGAAGCGCATGTCCGAGGTGCTGACCAGCTTCCTCGATCATGAGCTGGGCAGCGACCCGGTCGACGAGGCGGCACTTGAGAACGAGGACGAGGACAGCACGACCGCCGTCACCGACGATGACGACGACGACGACGCGGACGAAAAGAACGGCAAGGACGAAAAGGA
>JBGTIE010000044.1:0-2747 GCA_041745855.1 Lysobacterales bacterium
GGCGCGTCGTGGTGCGGTCCGCGGACCATTTGGCAGTGAAGGCGTAGTTTGCTCTACGTTGAGCTGACAAATGGGAGCAGACCGCGCCACGGCGTGATGATTGGCGGTCGCAGTAGCAGGTTTATGAAATATCCGGGCTAGATACCAGGAGGCCGCGCCAGTTGCATTGGCGCGGCCTCTTTTCGTTGTCGAGCCTGGGGTCAGGCCGGCTGCACAGGCGTCTTGCCAAGGTCCAGCAGCGTGATCACGACCCCGTCAATCATGTTGTCGATGCGGTGGTACGGCATGATCCGGACCTGAAATCTGCGGCCGTCGTCGGTCTGAATGCGCTTTTCCGATGAATGCAGGGTGCGCAAGGTCTCCAGGGCGTCCTCGTGCAGTGCCGGATACTGCAAGCTGGTGGTGAGGTCGCTGAGCGGACGCCCGACGTCACTTTCGCGCAGATTGATGAGCTTGGCGGCGCGATCGGTATAGCGCCTGACATTGAGTCGCTGGTCGAGAAACAGGATCGCGATCTCGATGCTGTTGAGGACGTTCTTCATGTCGCTTTGAGCCAGCGCAAGATCGTCCAGCTTGGTCTGCAACTCGCTGTTGATCGTCTGCAGCTCCTCGTTCATCGACTGCATTTCTTCCTTGGAGGTAGTCAGCTCCTCGTTGGCCGATTGCAACTCCTCATTGGTCGATTGCAGCTCTTCATTCGACGACTGCAACTCCTCCCGTGTTGCGCGCGCCTCCTCACGCAGAGCTTCGGCCTCGTCGCGGTATTGGCGCAGCTCGGCTTCGTGGATGGTCTTGGGCGTAGTCTTCGACCGCCGTCGGGAGCGCGCCGGGCCTACGTCACGAAATACCACCATCACCATTTCGCGCAGGATCGCAGGTTCGCGGAAGGCCTGCACCGTGACATCGACGACCTGCACACCCGCTGCCGTCTGCACCTGCAGGCCGTGGAGCTGAATGGGTTCGCGCGCTGGGAGCGCTTTCAACGCTTCGGAAAGCGGTTGGCGCAGGCCCTCGCGCGCCATTGCGTAAATGCTCCAGTTCGCCTTGCCCGCTGCCGGCTCCAGATACTTGCCGGTCCGTCCGCTGATGTAGAGGATGTCGCCATCGCCATTGATCAGGACAGCTGCGGGGGCGAAGGAGTTCAGCAGGATCTCGTCAGCCGCCCGTTGCAGGCGATCGGTGGGTGGACTGGACGCAGGGGGAGCAGGCATGCGGGATTCCTTGGACGCGCGGCTCAGCGGCGGGAACGACTGCAGCAGCACGTCGGCACCGCGCGTGGCGACATCGTCCTGCCGGCCATACAGCCGCAGCTTCGAATGGTTGGTTGAAAACAGATGGGTAAACCGGCCTACCGTCTCGGAGCTACCCAACAGCAGCATTCCGCCAGGGCGCAGGCTGTAGTGGAACAGCGGGATGAGCTTGCGCTGCAATTCCGGTGCGAAATAGATCAGAAGGTTGCGGCAGACGATCAGGTCAAGCTTGGTGAAGGGCGGATCGAGCACCACGTCGTGCTGGGCAAACAGCACCATGTCGCGGATGCTCTTGTTGATCTCAAAGTAAGTCTGGTGCGCAACGAAGTAGCGCGCCAGACGCTGCGCCGACACATTCTTGTCGATCGCCAGTGGATAATGGCCGCGGCGTGCAACCGCGATGGCGTCCGGACTGATGTCGGAGGCAAAGATCTGCAGGTGCAGCGAATGCGGCTGCCGAGGTCGATCGAGCGCCTCGCTGAGCACCATGGCCAGCGAATACGCTTCCTCGCCGGTCGAGCAGCCCACGCTCCAGACCCGCAGGTGCTGCGCGTCGGACCGCCGCACGAGCAGCTCCGGCAGGGCCGTCTCGCTCAAATGATCCCAGACCGCCGCATCGCGGAAGAAACTGGTCACGCCGATCAGCAGTTCCTTGAACAGCAGGTCGGTTTCCTGCGCGTTGTGTGCCAGGTGCTCCGCATAGGCCTGCACCGTGTCGATATCGTGGATCGCCATGCGCCGCTCGATGCGCCGTTGCAGGGTACTGGCCTTGTAGAGCGCGAAGTCGTGCCGGGTCCGCAGTCGCAACAGGTCGATGATCTGCCGGAAGGGTGCGGATTCCGATGCCGGCAGCAGGGCGTCCGCCAGCAGAAGGTCCGGCCCGCTGTGCGACGGCGCCGGTGAGCGCGTCGCGACGGCAAGGATTCGGCCCGGCAGCTCAGCGCTTGGCGCGACGATATCGACGCAACCGGCGGCGATGGCGCTGCGCGGCATCGAATCGAACTGGGCACTGGCGGGCTCCTGGACCGCCGTCAGCCCACCGGCGGCCTTGACCGCCTGCATCCCCAGCGTGCCATCGGAGCCCATCCCCGAGAGAATCACAGCGATGCTCTGCTCGCCGCGCGCGCTGGCCAGGGAGGAGAACAGCACGTTGACAGGAAGTCGCATGCCGCGAGGCTCGCGCGGTTGGTCGAGCTTCAGCGCGTCCCCGTCCACGCTGATCTCGGTATTGGGCGGAATCACATACACGCTGTCGGCCGCGATCCGCATGCCCTGGACGGCCTCGTGCACCGGCAGGTCGGTGATCCGCTGCAGCAACTGCGGCAGTAGCGCGGGTTGCGTCGGGTCCAGATGCTGCACGACGATGTAGGCCATGCGGCTGTCCGTGGGGGTGGCACCGAGGAACTCCTCCAGCGCCTGCAGCCCGCCCGCCGAGGCACCAATGCCGACGACGCGAACATGCGCCAGGTCTGCATCACGCAGGCGAGGCGCGTCGGC
>JBGTIE010000045.1:0-4132 GCA_041745855.1 Lysobacterales bacterium
AGCGCCCAAGCACCCGCGCGTGCGCCTGCAGGGTTGGGACTTCCTCGGCCTCATGCGTGCTGGCCGCGACCCACACCGGCCGTGCCGCGCCCCAGGCCTCACGCAGGTCGGCGCCGGTCTGGACCACTTCGGCAGGCAGGGTCAGGTCGTACTTGATGTTGCCGAGTACCTGAATCTGCTCTGGCAGCGCACCCAGACGCCGGAAGCGGTCGGCGTCGGCCTGCGACTGCGCCGCGATCAGGGTGCAACAGCGCGCCGCCCGTCCAGCCAGATTACGCACCGGTCCATAACCGCGCAGGCTGCGCTCGGACAATCGCGCGTTGGCGATGATGATCGGGATGCCGCGCTCGTGGCAGATGAAATACAGGTTCGGCCAGATTTCGGTTTCCATTACCAGCGCGATGCGCGGCTTTACCCGGTCCAGAAAGCGCCGCACCGAACCGGGCAGGTCGTAAGGCAAATAGACATGAAAGACCCGATCGCCGAAGGTGGCGCGCACCCGCTGCGAGCCGGTCGGGGTGATCGTCGTGACGACGAAGCGCTCCTCCGGGTAGCGCAGCATCAGCGCCTCGATCAAAGGCACTGCAGCATTGAACTCACCGACCGAGACGGCGTGGATCCAGATCGAGGAGGGGAAGTCGGCCCCGGCAAAGAAGCCGAAGCGCTCCCGCCAGCGGCCGAAATAGCCACGATTGCGCAGGCCTCGCCAGGTCAGCCGGTAGATGACCAGCGGCGTCAGCAGATAGCTGAGCAGCGTATAGAGCGCGCGTTCAAGAAAAGCCATGGACCGCCCCGGCAGGACGGGTGAGTATAGCCGAGCAGTTCCGGTAGCCAGTTCCAGTGGCCAGTTCGAGTGGCCCGTCCCGCGGTGCGATTCAGAATGACGCAGCGATGCGAAGCCTCCCGTCGGGGTCGGGGTCGGAATCGGAATCGAGGGCGGCAGAGAGTACCGCGGCACTCGATCGGATCATGGCGATGCTCAAAACACCAGGGCCAGCGTGGCTACACGGTTCACGTGGAGGCAGCCGGATATGCCGGCCAAAGATCGATTCCGATACCGATTCCGACCCCGACCCCGACCCCGAC
This sequence comes from Lysobacterales bacterium, assembly GCA_041745855.1. Classification (GTDB taxonomy): domain Bacteria; phylum Pseudomonadota; class Gammaproteobacteria; order Xanthomonadales; family SZUA-5; genus JAWLAT01. The sequence continues at coordinate 1,087 of JBGTIE010000045.1, forward strand.
CCCGAGGTGTTCTCGCTCGCCGAGAGTTTGGTAGTTGACGGGAGCGGCTTCTGCATCACTTTGATCGCAGCCGCCGCCCCGGTCACATTAAAGAGGGTGGAGCAGCCCGACTGCTATGGCCAAGCGTCGGCTGTCGCTCGGGATTTTGCTCTGAGCTCTTGCCCTTACTCCCAACTCCCAACTCCCAACTCCCGACTCCCGACTCGGCAGCCCGCTCCAAACTGGAACTGGAACAGGCCACTGGAACTGCTCCACCTCATTGCAGCAAGGCATTGATCGCCTGCAGATCCGCAAAATCAATGGTGCCGGTCGCCTGTCTCAGGCGCAGTCGGTTGAGGACCAGGTTGTGGCGAGCCTGGGAATGGTCGCGCTGGGCCTGGAACAACTGCTGCTGTGAGATCAGCACGTCGACGATCGTGCGGGTACCTACTTCGAAGCCAGCCTCGGTCGCTTCCAGCGCGCTGTTGGCCGACACGACCGCCAGGTTTCGGGCCTGGACCTCGCTCAGACCGGCTTTCACCGCGCGATAGGCGTTGCGCACGCTGCGCATCACTGCCCGTCGCTCCGCCTCCAGGTTGTCGATCGCGGCCTCACGGTCGTGGACCGCCTGGCGCACCCGCGACTGGGTCGCGCCGCCGGCGTAGATCGGTACATTCAGGCGCACGCCAATGATCGTTGTTTGATTGTCCTGGTCGCCGGGTGAGCGTTGGCCGGCGAACACGCGACTGCCGGAATCGTCGCCATCGAGCCAGGTGAGGAAGGCATCGACCGTCGGATAGTGACCGGCCTTGGCTGTCTCCACGGCGTGGCCGCGGGCTTCCAGCAACAACTCCCGCGCGCGCAGGCTGGGACTGGCCTCAAGCGCCTGCTCCACCCACACCGCCATCTCCGCATCGGGTGGTTCCAGCGGCAGTTCTTCCCGCAGTCGGCTCAGCCCGTCGACCGTCTGGCCGGTGATCTCGGCCAACGCCTCGTAGGCATCGTCGACCCCGTTTCGGGACAGAATGACATTGGCGAGTGAGGCATCGCCACGAGCGCGCGCTTCGTGCACATCGGTAATCGCTGACAGGCCGACCTCAAAGCGCTGCTCGGCCTGGTCCAGCTGGCGCCGTACCGCCTTCTCTTCGGCTTCGGCGAAGCTCAAGCTGTCCTGCGCGGTCAACACGGCGAAATAGGCTTCGGTGACCCGGAGCAAAAGATTGTCGAATGCCAGGTCATATTCGGCCTGGGCTCTGGCTATATCCGCCCGTGCGCCACGCAGTTGGGTGTAGTTGGCGCGGTTGTAGATGCTCTGGTTTACATCGATCCGTATATCGCGCGAGCGGGTATCGGTCTGGAACGGCACCTGCTGGAAATTGACCACACCGCCGGCCTGGTCGAACTGGCTCTGACTGCCTTTCGAGTCGCGATTGCTATAGGTGAAGGTGCCGCTGGCCTGCGGTAGCAGGTTCGCCCGCGCCTGCGGTTCGGACTCACCGGCGGCCAGCCGAGTCGCCTCTGCCGCCTGCAGGACGGGATCACTGGTCCGCGCCAATTCGAACACCTGCAGCAAGTCTGCCGCGGCGCTCGCCGGCCCGGCGACGGCCAGGGCGATGGCTAACGACAGAAACTGGGGGACAATCGGGCGGAACGTGCGCATGCGAATTACCTCGGTGCCGGCTAAAGGGAATTACAAATCAAAACGGGGGATCGGCTGGGCGCCGTCCAGATAGTCCAGTACGGTTTCGAACAGGCTGTCCTCGGCGAAGTCCTCGTCGCCCAGACGGGTGATGCGGATCGCCCCCATCGCCGGTCCACTGCCGTGGACGGCGAACAGGCGGCCACCCGGTGCGAGCCAGTTTCGCAAGCGTGGCGGCACCTGCGCCAGCGCGCCGGTGACCGCAATCGCGTCGAAAAGAAACCCGGGTTCAAACCCGGTCAACGCATCGGCCAGTATCAGTTCGAGATTGCGAAATCCGCCCTGCTGCAATCGCGAGCGCGCGTTATCGAGCAAGCCTTCGCGGCAGTCAATACTGGTCACGCGCCGACCCAGGCAGGACAGGCACGCGCTCAGATAGCCGCTGCCGGTGCCGATCTCCAGCACCTCGTCATCCTCATCGATGGTCAAGGCCTGCAGTACGCGGCCTTCGACTACCGGCTTCATCATGAACTGCCCTTCGCCGATCGGGATGGCCACGTCCGCATAGGCCAGCTTGCGATAGCGCACCGGCACGAAGTCCTCGCGTTTGATGCTGCCAATGACATCGAGCACGCGCGGATCAAGCACGTCCCAGGGACGCACCTGCTGCTCGACCATATTGAAGCGAGCACGTTCGAAATTCAGTACATTGGCCATGGAGGCGACCTGCAGCAAGAAAGCCGACTAGCGTAGGCATTCGGCGAGCATTGAACAAGCACAGTGGGTGCAGCTTGAGTCACCGCCAACTTGTCGGCGAGTGCCGTTGGTCATCGTGGCCAACCGACCGCTTGCGCCCCAGCAGCCAGGCGGACGGTCTGAAAGTGGATATCGACGATGTCCTCGACCTTGTCCGCGTAGCCACCGGCCATGCTGATCACCAGCGGCAGCGCCCGTTCGCGGCAGCTATCGATGACGGTCCGGTCGCGCTCGGCCAGGCCGGACTTGCTCAGCTGCAAAAAGCCCAGCCGGTCGCCGGCGTAGGGGTCGGCACCGGCCAGATAGAACACCAGATCGGGTCTGGCCCGCTCCACCGCAACCGGCAGATGCTGCCTGAGCAGATCCAGGTACTGGTCATCTTCGCAACCGTCGGCGAGCGCAACGGCCAGGTCGGCCGGTTCCTTGAAGGCCGGGTAGTTGCGCCCTGCGTGCATGTCGAAGCAGTAGATCGACGGATCGGCGCGGGTCAGTGCGGCCGTGCCATTGCCCTGGTGAACGTCCAGATCGACCACCAGGACCCGACGCACGCCCAATATCGCCTGAGCGTGGCGGGCGGCGACGACGGTGTCGTTGAATATGCAGTAGCCGGCCCCCTGGGCGCGCTGCGCATGATGGGTGCCGCCGGCCAGATTCACCGCCACAGCGCCGGCC
>JBGTIE010000046.1:0-3168 GCA_041745855.1 Lysobacterales bacterium
GTAACAGGGGCAAAACCGCGGGCGGAGTGGGCGTTTGATGATGCGACCGATTGACTCGGTTGGTCGGCAGGGCCTTCAAGCCAGCGGTTTTCTGACTCGATCGGGCGATGTCGAAGCCGCCGCCTCATCCTCTTGATGACCTTCCGAGCGCTGAGCTCCGGGCTCTTGTGCTGGAGCTGTTGGGCGAGGTTGCGGCCCTGAAGCGGACCGTGGCTGAGCTGCGTGAGGAGAACGCCCGGCTGAAGGACCTCAAGGGTCCGCCGCGGCTGAAGCCAGGCAAGCCAAGTGGGATGGAGCAGGCCAGCGCGAAGATGGATGGCTCGAGCGGCCCGCGCAATCGCCGTGGGCGTGGCAAGAAGACGCTGTCGCGGGTCGTGGCCGAGGATCGCGTCGTGCCCGCCGAAGTTCCCGCCGGCTCCCGTTTCAAAGGCTATGAGGATTTTGTGGTCCAGGATCTGGTGCTCCGACCGGCGGTGATCCGGTTTCGGCGTGAGCGCTGGGTCACACCGGAAGGACGCACCGTGGTGGTGCCGCTGCCGGACGGCATCGACGGCCATTTCGGGCCACAGCTGCGCCGCTTCGTTCTTGCCCAGTATCATCAGGGGCAGGTCACTGTGGCGCGGATGGTCACGCTGCTTGACGCGATCGGCATCGGGATCTCCAAGCGCCAGGTGGTGCGGTTGCTGATCGATGGGAAGGACAGCTTCGTGGAGGAGGCGCGTGATGTGTTGCGCGCCGGCCTCGAAACGGCGGCCTGGGTGACGGTCGATGATACCGGGGCGCGGCACAAGGCCCGGAATGGGGTCTGCACCCAGATCGGCAATGATCACTTTGCCTGGTTTGGCACGACCGGCTCGAAGAGCCGCCTGAACTTCCTGGAACTGCTGCGCGCCGGTCATGGTGATTACACGATCAATGCCGAGGCGCTTGGCTACATGCGCGGCCGTTCGCTCAGCGGCCCGGTCCTGCGGCTGCTGGCCGAAGCGGACGACAAGCATTTTGCCGATCAGGCAGACTGGCAGGCCCATCTGGACCGGCTTGGCATCAGCGCCCTCAAGGTCACGCCCGATCCTGCGCAGATTGCCACCGAGGGCGCGCTTTGGGGCAGCGTCAGGGCGCATGGCCTGCTTGGCGACACAGTGATCGTCAGCGACGACGCCGGCCAGTTCAATGTCGGCCGGCACGCATTATGCTGGGTTCACGCAGAACGGCTTGTCCACAGACTCGATACTTTCACCGCGCAAGACCGCCGCGTCCAGCAGCGACAACGCAAGCTGATCTGGCGCTACTACGACGCCCTCAAGGCGTATTGCCGGGACCCCGACCCGAAACGCCGGGCCGTGTTGCGGGCCCGCTTCGACCGGATATTCCGGCGCCGCACCGGCTGTGTCACGCTCGACCGCTTGCTGGCGCGCTTGCATGCCAACAAGGCCGAACTGCTGATGGTGCTCGACCGGCCGCTGACACCGCTCCACACCAACGGATCCGAAAATGACATTCGGTGCCAGGTCACCAAACGCAAGGTCAGTGGCGGCACCCGCAGCGATACCGGCCGCGATTGCCGCGACGCCTTCCTGTCGCTGGTCAAGACCTGCAACAAGCTCGGAGTCTCTTTCTGGGACTACCTCGGCGCCAGACTCGACATCGGCGGAGCCCAGCCCGTGCCATACCTCCCCCAAATCGTCCGCCAACGCAGCCACGCTGTCTGAGCGCACATCCGACCAACCATCAGGCGCATGGCGGGAAATTCCGCCAACATGAGCAGCACGATTGCCCGGCATTTTGCTCCTATTACGATTTGCGGTTGCAAGCCACTGATTTTGCTGGTGCGAAGTTTGTACTGAACAGAGTACAGATTAAAAGGGACGCGCTCAATGCCCAGACGCCAGGTTCTTACCGATCGCCAGCGTTCTTCCTTGTTTGACCACCTGCAGGCTTTGGAACTGGACCGGGACATTCTGGCGAATGTGCCACCGCACCGTGTTGCCCGCCTTCGCCGGCAGGGCGAGCGATACTTCGCTGGCGATCTGAGAGATATCTCGGGGGATCGCCGCCTCGCCATACTTGCGGTCTGTGCGTTGGAATGGCGCAGCGCCATTGCCGACGTTGTCGTCGAGACCCATGACCGGATCGTCGGCAAGACCTGGCGCGAGGCGAAATCGCGATGTGACGCCCGGATGGACGATGCCAAATCGGCGCTGAAGGACACCTTGCAATCCTTCGCCACCCTCGGTTCGGCCCTGCTGGATGCGCATGAAGATCGGGTCTCTCTCGAAGAAGCCGTCGGCAATGCTGGCGGCTGGATATCCCTCAAGGAACTTGTCGCCACTGCCGCCCAACTGACCGATACGTTCGCGGCCGATCCGCTGGCGCATGTCGGCCACGGATATCATCGCTTCCGGCGTTACGCGCCGCGCATGTTGCGGGCGCTCGACATTTGCGCCGCGCCCGTAGCGGAAGGGGACTACGCCGAGGCGTTCGACCCGTGGCGCCTGTCAGATGCTCTGCTCGACGAATTCGCGATAGGTGGCCGGTCCGAGATCGACGCCGATCCCGAGAAGCCTGTCGAACGCGCTTCGCATGTGGCGCCGTCGGTTCCATCGAAATACGAACTCATCGAGGTATCGCTGGACATGGCGCTTTCGGAGTGAGCTATGCTTGGAAATGGGTGACGGTGTTTGAGAAGGCGGCGTATCGTGGCGGGTGTCCAAGCCTGCCAGAACTTCCAGAAGGAACGATACGCCATGAAGAACGATACCGATATCATTGCCCTGCGTCAGCCGGAATCTGTGGATGACCCGCTGACCGAGATCGCCCGGGCCGGGGCGCGCCGGATGCTGGCGGCCGCGCTGAGGGCAGAGGCTGACGCCTTCGTCGAGCATTTTGCCGAAGAGATCCTGCCGGATGGCCGTCAGCGGGTTGTCCGGCACGGCTACGGACCGGAGCATCCAGACCGGGGATCGGGGCGCTCGATGTGCGCCGCCCGAAGGTGCGGGATCCGCCGAAGGAAGGACATCCTTACCTGAAGCGCTCTGCACACCTGCCTCAGGAGATCAAGGATATCGGCTGGAAGGCGCAGACCCGACTGTGCAAGAGGTTCCGGCACCTATCGAACACCGGCAAACCTCAACCACGCGTGCTCGCAGCCATCGCTCGAGAACTGGCCGG
>JBGTIE010000047.1:0-4654 GCA_041745855.1 Lysobacterales bacterium
AGTTGACGTACTTCGATGCCGCTGGCCAGGCCGACGACCCACCAGTGCGGGCCGTTGTCGACGATCTGCGCCGGTGGCGAAGCGATCGGCGTGCAGCCGAGAATGGTGGCCAGCTGCGCGTTGGCGCCCGAATCGGGCGCCTCGAAACGGGCTTGCGGTGCGCGCACGTGGATCAGCTGTTCGGCCCCTGCCTCTTCAACCCGGACCGGCAGCAGACCAGCAGCGCATTCCTGCACCATGGCGCCGTCCACCGCCGACGCCAGTCCCGCCTCCAGCACCGCATGGGCGGCACCGACGCTGGGATGGCCGGCAAAGGGCAGTTCCTGTTTCGGGGTGAAGATGCGAACCCGATAGCTCGCCGCGGTCACGGTGGGCGGGAGCAGGAAGGCCGTCTCGGACAGGTTGGTCCAGTTGGCGATCCGCTGCATCGCGTCGGTGTCGAGTCCGCGGGCATCCAGAATGACCGCAACCGGATTGCCGTAATAAGGCCGGCGGGTGAAGACGTCGACTTGCTTGAAGTTCATTGGGATCACGGGGCAGGGTGGTGTGCGGGAGGATAGTCGCTGGGCGGCAATTACGCAGTTCTATCGTAGAGCTGAGTCGGGAGTTGGGAGTCGGGAGTAGGGAGTAAAGGCCAAAGCCAACGCAACAGCGAGAGCCCTGCAACTATGAGAGCCAGCGAAACAGTAAGTGCGAACCTCTCCACGCTGCGCACTCCCGACTCCCGACTCCCGACTCCCGACTCCCAACTGAAAAGCTTCGCACGGAGACGAAGTACATCAGATCGCCTCCCCAGCGCACACAGAGCGCCTGGCCTGCGCCCTCCCGCCGTTCCCGCTATCATGCCGCCGCCTCTTGAAAGGCAGCGAGCGGTATCCAGGCTGGAACTCGGCCAGGCTCGCGTGGTCGCAAGGGCGCACCTGTCCTGGAAGGGCAGTGTCCCGCAGCGCAAGGAGATGATCGATGCAAGCCACTTGGCTGGTGACCGGCGGTGCCGGGTTCATCGGCGGAAATTTCGTCCTCGACGTGGTCAAGCGTGCCCGCGCCAAAGTGATCAACCTGGATGCGCTGACCTACGCCGGCAATCCGGACACGCTGGGCAGCCTGCGCGACAATCCGGCCCATCGGCTGGTCCACGGCGATATCAATGATCGAGCGCTGGTCGATCAGTTGTTGTCCGAGCATCAGCCTCAGGCACTGGTCCATTTCGCGGCCGAATCGCATGTCGATCGCTCGATCGACGGCCCGGCCGATTTCGTCCACACCAACGTCGTCGGCACCTTGACCTTGCTGCAGGCTGCGCTGGCCTATTGGCAGGGCTTGAGCGGTGCGGCGAAGCGGGATTTCCGTTTCCTGCATGTCTCCACCGACGAGGTCTTCGGCAGCCTAGGCAGCGAGGGACGCTTCAGCGAGTCGACCCCGTATGCGCCCAACTCGCCGTATTCGGCCAGCAAGGCCGGCAGCGATCATCTGGTCCGCGCCTTTCATCACACCTATGGCCTGCCGACCCTGATGACCAACTGCTCGAACAACTACGGGCCGTACCAGTTCCCGGAGAAGCTGATTCCGCTGATGATCCTGAAGGGTGTAGCCGGTGGCGATCTGCCTGTGTATGGGGATGGTCGCAACGTGCGTGACTGGCTCTACGTGCTCGATCACTGCCACGCCATCGAGCGGGTCATCGAGGCTGGCCGGCCGGGCGAGGTCTATTGCGTCGGTGGCGACGCCGAGCGGCAGAACCTTGAAGTGGTGCATGCCCTGTGCGACATCCTTGATGACCGCCGTCCGCGCGCCGACGGCTCCAGCCGGCGCAGCCAGATCCGCTTCGTCAACGATCGTCCGGGCCACGACCGGCGCTATGCGATCGACGCTGGCAAGCTCAAGCGCGAGCTCGGCTGGTCACCCTCGCGTAGTTTCGAGCAGGGCCTGGCCGAGACCATCGACTGGTATCTGGGCAACGAGGACTGGTGGCAGCGGATACGCGACGGAAGCTATCGCGGCGAGCGCCTGGGGCTGGGCGAGGTGGCCGCATGAGCGCGGTCCAGCGCGGCATCATCCTCGCCGGCGGTGCCGGTACGCGGCTGCATCCGCTGACCCAGGTGATCAGCAAGCAATTGCTGCCGATCTACGACAAGCCGATGATCTACTACCCGCTGAGCGTGCTGATGCTGGCCGGAATCCGCGAAGTGCTGGTGATCAACACGCCGCACGAGCAGCATTTGTTCAAGCAGCTGCTGGGCGATGGCAGCCAGTGGGGCATCTCGATCCAGTACGCAGTCCAGCCCGAGCCCAAGGGCTTGGCGCAGGCTTATCTGATCGGTGCCGATTTCGTTGCCGGCAAGCCGTCCTGCCTGATTCTCGGCGACAACATCTTCTATGGCCACGGTCTGGTCAAGCTGCTGCAAAACGCCGGCGCGCGCAGCGCCGAGGGGGCGACCGTCTTCGGCTATTGGGTCAAGGATCCGGAACGTTACGGCGTGGCCGAGATCGAAGCCGGTGGCCAGGTCCTGTCGATCGAGGAAAAGCCGTCCCAGCCCAAATCACGCTGGGCGGTCACCGGCCTGTATTTCTACGATGGGCGGGCAAGTGAACTGGCTGCCGGCCTGAGCCCCTCGCCGCGCGGCGAACTGGAGATCACGGATCTGAACCGGCGCTACCTGGAAGCGGGTTGCCTGCAACTGGAGAAGCTCGGTCGCGGCTACGCCTGGCTCGACACGGGGACCCACGATTCGCTGCTGCAGGCGGCCAACTTCGTCCAGACCATCGAGGAGCGGCAGGGCCTGAAGATGGCCGTGCCCGAGGAGATCGCCTACCACCGCGGCTGGATCGATCGCGGCGCGGTGGAGCGAGCCGGCGCGGCCCTGGGCAAGACCGGTTATGGCCAGTATCTGCTCGACCTGGCCCAACGCGAGGGCGGCCCGTGAAAGTGATCGAGCAGGTCCTGGGTGGCGTTATGGTGCTCGAGCCGCAGGTGTACGGCGATGACCGCGGCTGGTTCTGCGAAACCTTCAATGCCGCGCGCTTTGCCGAACTGGGCTTGCCGACCCTGTTCCAGCAAAGCAACTTGTCGCGCTCGCGCCGCGGCGTGCTGCGCGGACTGCACTACCAGTGGCCCAATCCGCAGGGCAAACTGGTGCAGGTGGTCGAGGGCGAGGTGCTGGATGTGGCGGTGGATCTGCGTCGGGGTTCGACCAGCTATGGCCAGAGCTTCGCGGCACGGCTGTCGGCCGACAACCGCCGCCTGATGTATATCCCGGAGGGCTACGCGCACGGTTTTGCGGTGCTCAGCGAACAAGCCAGCTTCGCCTATCAGTGCACCACGCTGTACGACCGCAGCTGCGATCGGGCAGTGCGCTGGAATGACCCGACGCTGGCCATTGACTGGCTGCTGGACGCGCCGTTGTTGTCGCCCAAGGACGCCGCTGCGCCGCTGCTGGCGGATCTGCCTGCCGACGCACTGCCGACTTGGGCCTCGGGATGAAACTGCTGCTGCTCGGTGCCGACGGGCAGGTCGGCCACGCTCTGGAACGCACGCTATCGCCGCTCGGTGTGGTGATCGCCTGCAACCGGACTGGCAGCGGCGGCCGAAAGGCTGTTGATCTGGCGGTGGCCGGGCAGATCGCGGCCGCTATCGAGTTCGAGCGGCCTGACTGGGTCGTCAATGCGGCGGCCTACACGGCGGTCGACCGGGCCGAGTCGGAGTCCGATCTTGCCAATCGTGTCAATGCCGAAGCGCTGGCCGAGATCGCGGCGGCGGCTGACAAGGTAGGCGCGGCGGTGCTGCATTACTCGACCGACTACGTGTTTCCCGGCGATTTCGGCCGGCCCTGTCTGGAAGACGATCGCACCGGTCCGTTGGGTGTGTACGGTCATAGCAAGCTGGCCGGCGAGATCGCTCTACGCGATGGGCTGGCGCGGCATCTGATTCTGCGCACGGCCTGGGTCTATGCCGCCCGCGGCAGCAACTTCCTGCACACGATGCTGCGGCTGGCCGCTGACAGGCCAGAGCTGCGCGTGGTCTGCGACCAACTCGGTACCCCCACCCCGGCGCACCAGATCGCCGCGGTCAGCGCCTTGTTGATCGACCGTCAGAGCGAAGCCGGCGCGGCGCGCTGGGGCTGCTATCACCTCGCCAGCGCCGGCCAGACCAGCTGGCACGGTTTTGCCGCGGCCATCATCGACAGCGCGTATGCTCGTGGGTGGCTCCCGCAGGCCCCGCAAGTGCTTCCGATCAGTACCGCAGAGTTCCCGACCCCCGCAAGGCGCCCGGCAGATTCACGTCTGGACTGCAGCAAGCTGCACGCCCAGTTCGGCCTGCGCCTGCCGGATTGGAAGGTGGGCTTGGGGCAGGTACTGGGAGATATGGAGGGAGCGTCCCTGGGACCGCGGGCGTCCCGCCCGCAGGCTACGACAGAGCCGCAGGACACCATTCCACCGCAAAGCCCAAGCCCCTCCCTGGGACCGCGGGCGTCCCGCCCGCAGGCTACGACAGCGCCGCAGGACACCACTACGCCGCAAAGCCCAAGCCCTTCCCTGGGACCGCGGGCGTCCCGCCCGCAGGCTACGACAGAGCCGCAGGACACCATCCCACCGCAAAGCCCAAGCCCCTCCCTGGGACCGTGGGCGTCCCGCCCGCAGGCTACGGCAGCGCCGC
>JBGTIE010000048.1:0-2204 GCA_041745855.1 Lysobacterales bacterium
CTGGCGGGCCATTCGGCCGGCGCCCACATCGCCGCCTTGCTCGCGACCGACAGCCGTTATCTGGAAGCACGCGGTGTGGCGGCCGAGCAGGTGCGGGGGGTGATCGGTCTGGCTGGTCCTTACGATTTCCTGCCGATCGAAAGCCGCAAGGTGCGCGAGGTCTTCGTCGATGAAGAAGGCGCCAGGGCGGCCCAGCCGGTTCATTTCGTCACCCCGGCCACCCCACCTTTCCTGATGTTTCACGGGCTCGACGACGACCTGGTGTGGCCACGCAACAGTCAGTCAATGGCCGAGCATCTGGCCGCGGTTGGCCAACGCGCCGAACTGGTGCTGCTGCCCGACATGGGGCATATCGAACTGATATTCGCGCTCGGCAAGGATGACGCGGTCGGTCGCCAGCTGGACGTGGCAATCGCCGGGTTTCTGGCGAATTAGCCCGGGCTAGCCCCCTACTGACCAGCACGCTGCTTGAGGTGCTCGAAGTAGCGCTGCACGCTGCGGTAATAGCGGTTTGGAAACCAGCGCTTGAGCCACCACTGGCGGCGCGTTTCCGGGTGCGGCAGCAGCAGGAAGCGGCCGCGCTCGGCCTCATCGATCGCGTAGCGCGCCACATCGTCGGCGCTCAGCGCGCTCTTGAGCATCAACCGCCCGGCGAAATCCCGCACTTCGTCCTGGCCCGGGGCGCACGACTCAAGCAGATTGGTCTGGAAGAAGCTCGGGCACAGCACCGAGCAACTGCCGCCTTGCTGCTTCATCTCGGCATTCAGGATTTCGCTCAGCGCGACTACTGCCGCCTTGGAAACTCCGTAGGCACCCAAGGTGGGCGCCCCGGCCAGGCCGGCGAAGGAGGCAGTATTGATGACCAGACTTCCTTTCTGGCGCAGCAGCAGGGGCAGAAACAAGCGACAACCCCGCACCACGCCCATCAGGTTGATGTTGATGACACGGTCCCACTCGGCCGCTGTCACCGCGACGATCTCCCCGCCCGAGGCCACCCCTGCGTTGTTGACCAATAGCTCCAGCCCGCCCCACTTGTGCTCGAGGGTATCGCGCAGCGCCTCCATCGACGCCTCCGAACCCACATCGGCGGCCAGTGCCAGATGACCACCCTCGATCGGTTCCAGCGCAGCGACGGTTTCCTCGGCCCGGTCCTGCCGGATATCGACCACCGCAACCCGGTCGCCTCGATCGGCGCACAGGCGCGCCATCGCAGCGCCCAGGCCGCTGCCCGCACCGGTAATCAGGACTCGTCGTGCCATGCTTGCCTCCGTTCCCCGCGGGTCTGCGTTTCAGGCAAACAATGTACCTGCCGCGAGGCCGGTATGGCGAAACTCATCGACCTCGCCGTCACGGTCGACGGCCAAGGATGGCGGCTCGTAGGCGCGAATCTGACCTTTGGACGTTACCCTGCTCTGGCGAATGTACCGCTGGCTGCTGGCTGGCGATCGCCGCAACTTTGGGGTTCGTGGTCGGGCCAAGAGTGAGCTTGCCGGCGGGGGCCGCTTGGCGATGATGGCCTGGGCCCATGTAAAAGTTGGCCCGTTGGTACGCCAGCCAGCGTTCCAACGGGCCGAATCAGAATTCCTGCCAAGCCACGTCTCCTGGGGGAAGGAGAGCAGGCGCCTCTGGGGAGAGGAATAGACTGGAACCCAGGCACTTGAAGTGCAGACCGATGATGATCCTTCGCGCCGGTCTCATCCGTGCGGTAGCGCACCCAGCATGTCGGGTGCGCGATTCAAACTGATGCAGAAGCGGCTCTCGGCAACGCCGAATTCTCTGCCGCCCGAGAGCTCGCCTCGGGGTCGGGGTCGGAATCGGCATCGGAATCGATTCTTGCCCGGCGTATTCCACTGCCTGCTCGTGAACCTTTAGCCACGCCGACCCTGCGTTGTCAGCATCGCCGCGGTCGAGGCGGCAGTACTCCCTGATGGCGTCGCTGATGACTGCCCGGTACACAGCTAGGCATTGGTGCCAAATCCCATCCCGCTCTCGATTCCGATTCCGATTCCGATTCCGACCCCGAATTTGCATCGCTGCATCAGTTTGAATTGCGCCCCAGCGCGTCGGGTGCGAGTCAAACTGATGTGGACTGAGGTCGTCGCGGCTTCTCTACTCGTACTCAGTGCAACGGTACTCGTACTCGTACTCGTACTCGAAACAGGCGCGATGGCAACGCTGTCTGCACGGCTTATGGCGCTTCCTGG